>CAIJTL010000706.1 GCA_903823545.1 uncultured Planctomycetaceae bacterium | reverse complement strand
TATTCCTTCAGCCCAATGAACCGCATGGTTCGTCATGTTTACAGGTCTCGTTGCCGAATCAGGAACCTTGTACGTGCAACAGGTTACGGCAATGCTCGAATCGCTTCCAGCGTGTCAGGCGATTTTGAATCGCTGTTTTAGGGTTCAACCTACGAATCCTAGATCCCATCAAACGCCAGCATCACTTATCCGAACATGATCGCACGACACCTTGCGGTGCCGACACTCGAAACGGAATTTCTTTGTCGATGTAATTGGTCAGCAAATTCTCCAGAGAACTTCGCTCATCAGATTCCCAGCCCTTAGCATTCGGATCAAGATGTCCTTGCAAGGTTAAAGCAATCACCTTGGCCTTTGCGAACTGCCCTGAATCGGCCAGCGAAACGATGAGTGCTTTCTGCGCCGCGCATGCGTCGCGACGCAATTCCTCACGCAGGGTTTCGTTCTGATTCGTGAGGTCAATCATTTCTTGTAACGACGCCACTGCGAGTTGCGATTGCTCTTGAGCCTTCACTTCCCCTTTCAATTCGTTCCGAACGTCATCGAGATAGCAAGTTGAAACCAGCCACGCCAATCGCGAACGACCGATGGCAAACATGTAGCGTAATTGGAAATCACGGTCCTGTGGTGACGATTCCGGAAGTAGCTTCTGACCGATTTCGGTCACACGCAGAGATGTCGCTTGAGCGGTTGATTTCGCAAGATCAGAGATTGCAGACGCGTAGTCCGGGGCGCGCAGCGAAGACTGGGTTAAGCCACGAAGCAGTCTTGCGAATTGCGATATGCCATCATCATCTTTGCCAGTGTTGGTATCGATGACGAGAGTCAGTTGGCGGCTCGCTTCGCAATAATGTTCATCAGCGGTCGCTCCATAAGGTTCGTTTCGAGCCGACTGAAATGCCTCATACGCGGCAGATTGGGCGACTTCTCGAACCTCGCGCAACCGAGTTCGAGCAACTTCGTGCGCGGGGAGGTCTTTGAGTCCGTTCTTGTAATCCTGAATCGCTTTCGACGAGAGGGACGTACTGCGCTCGGCGGTCGCTTGAGATTCGTACCATTGCCCTCGCGTCACGAACGTTTCCGCACGAGCCTCCAGCACAGTTGATTTCTTCACTTCGCTATTCGTATCCGAACCACTTGCGGCAGGGCTCTCTGAGGCAGCAGGCTCAAGCAACATCAACGCCGCATTCAGATCACTGAGCGATCGCTCAAAGCGTTTTCCTGTGTCAGTCTCAGAGCCGTCCTTCATCATGGCCCAGGTTCGATAAATCACACTTCGCTCCAACAACACTAAGGGGCGATGCACCGAGCAACCGCCGTCTTGCAGGCTCTCGTAAAGTTGATCGAGCAACGCAATTGCTGCCGGAAAGTGGCTGACGCCAAATCGAAACTCTTCCTTCGCCTTACTTACTTCAACTTTCACCCGAGCTTGGCAGTGCCGCTGTTTCAACTCACTCTTCTTCTCGTCAGTAATATCATCATCAGTAAGAAATGCTCGCCTCCATTTGTCGAGAATCTCAAGCATCTCTTTGGGTTGGTCACTTGATCGTTCGCTCGCGAGTTCAACGCCGATTTCAAAAATCGATCTCTTAATTTGACGAACATTTAATTCCGCAGGCTGGCTCGGAAATTGCAAACTGACTTTGGCAAAGGCGGCCGCGGTATCAGTGACATCACTGTCGATTTCATCCAACGCCCGTTTCAGTCGCTGGTCGCGAGCATACTCCAGCGTCTTCCTCTTCACGCCATCTGCAATCTCTTGCCGGAGTTTTTTCGCTTCACCGGACTGCGTTAAATCCTTTTCGTCGGCAAATGCCGAGTCCAATTGCCCAGTCAACAGCACCGCTTCTGCCAGCTTGTCCTCTGATTTTCGACGTTCGACTTCTTTGAGTCCGTCATTCAGAAGTTGCTCGATCTCTTCCTCACGGTGAAGCCAAATACCCGCAAGCGGATGAGCGTCACGCAGAGCTGTTTTGGCCTTCAAGTAGTCGTCTTTTTTAACAAATCCTGCGACCTGTTGATGGACGCGTTCTTTGATCACTTTTCCATAACCCAACACGCAGAGCCCAGCCAAACCGAACACCGCAACCAAAATGATCACAACAGCTGGCGTTTTCGATTTCTTCAAACGTTTGCGAGGCAACATGGGAGTTGAAGGCGCAAACGACTGCGGTTGCGATTGGGCTCGCAACCAATCTTGTTGTGCCTGCATCGTCATGCTCGATGCCACTTCGCCGCTAAGCGATGGCGCAGCAACCGGCACGGGATGAGATGAGGGTGACAAAGTCTGGTCGGCACCGATAGCGACCGCTCGATTTGAAGTGACATCAGTCGGACGCGGCACGCTCGTGTTGAAGCTGCTCGCTGGCGTGTATGGCACTGGAGTCTGTCGATCCGGGACGCGTGGCTCTACAGCTCTTGGAGGAAGAGTCTCAAGCGGTGGCCTTCGTTCCTGTTCCACAGGTCGTTGCTGTGGGCTACGAGTCTGAGGCTGAGGCTGAGGCGTCTCAATGTTCTTGTCCAAGACGTTCGCTGACGAGATCGGACGTGCCGTCGCTTGCGCGGCCGGGGGCTCTGGTGCCCCCCCCATTCCCAACCAAGGACTCAACTGAGGATTCAACGTTTGCACCAAGAATTGCGATTCCTCCATCATCGGACTAGGACTCATCGAACCGAGTGACATCGCGATGTTCGTGTCGGTTCCATGTGCATAGGCTCGATAGGGGATCTCGTTATTGCGATCGGGCTGTGGCGGCGCCTGGGCTAGCATGTCACTGGCTGGCAATGCGTTGGAAGCCCGCGTACTCGAACCCGGTGGCATCGTGGCTAATGATTTTCGCTCAGCCTCTTGCTGAGGTTTAGCTTCTGCCGGTTTTTCAGCCGCTTGGGGAAATTCTGGCGAGGGTGAACCACCTGCGAGCAAGCTATTCAACGACGACACAGTCATTCCCGAAAGGGTCCGCGTGTGAAAGTCGCGATAAGCCATTTCGTAAGAGTCCACAAATTCCTGAAGGGAACCGGGACGCCCATTGGGTGACTTCGATAAGCAACGCAAGATGATCGACTCCAAGTATTCATCAATTTGGAGTTGATCAGAAATGTTTTTGAATCGTGGCGGCGGCGTTTTTGAAACGTGCAACGCATACGACGACAAGGACTCATCGCTATAGGGAAACGGCGGCAATCCGGAGAGGAGTTGAAACAACATCGCTCCGAATGAATAAACATCAGACTGTGAGGACGGGACATTTCCTTGAAGTTGTTCTGGTGAGAGGAACTCAGGCGTCGTCCTCCGCTCGCGAATCGCGTCCAGAATCAATTGCCCCGCGCCAATCTGCGAAGCTAATCCCAAATCAGCCAGTTGAAACTTCGACCGACCTGCGACCTCTTGGACGAACACGTTCCCCAAATGCAGGTGCAGATGCTGTAAGTCGAATTGCTTTTGGAATGCAATCAGCGGCGCACTGATTTGCCGAACGAATTCAAGAACTCGCTCGACCGGCCACGGATCACGAACCTGAATCGGCGATCCAGTGATTCGCGGCATGACGATGTATCGAGTCTCTTCAAACGTGCCGACGTCGCTCACACCAACGGCATTCGGATGC
>CAIJTL010000705.1 GCA_903823545.1 uncultured Planctomycetaceae bacterium | reverse complement strand
CGCACAGCCCAAGCTGCGTCCGGTCCACTTGATGTCCGCCTCATCGCCACAGCGATAGGGGACGCCGGGAAGATTCGGACGAATGTCTCCGGCACAACCTTGCAGAAACATCGCGCGCGTCTTCGGCCCGTAAACAGTTTCGACAAATGTCTGTGCTTCTCCCGGAAAGTCTGCGCTAATCTTCGGAAAGCCGTTGGGATGCGGCGGCGTCAGTTTGTCTCCCCAAGTAAAAACGCATGGATGACACACAGCGTGCATCAGTACTGTCATCGGTTCCAACGACCGACCATCGTCAATGCGCAGCACTTTCACGCGATGATCGCACGGTCCTTCCGGATCGAGCCGCACGACAGCTCGACCGTTGATGACTTTGCGGCGGTTGATGTTGAAGTCGATGCGATCCTCGCCATAGCCGATCGACACAGGCCGCATTTCTTTGGACGCGACGGCAGATGCGGCTCCAATCTTGGCCACCATCTCCCGACTCCAGGCTGACTCACGCGACCAACCCGGCCCCGAATGATTGTGCGAAGCAGCAACAAGGATGTTTTCACGCGGGATTGCGGCATTCTCCGAAACCACGTCTCGTAACGCAGAAACCATTTCGCTCGACGCACTAATCAGATCCAACGTGACGATCGCCGCTCGTGTTTGCTGGTTCGCCAGCAGCAACACGCCAGCCCGAATCGGATCGCGAACACCGTTCGTCGGACGGACATGTCCAACCACAGGCGTGTCGGCAGGCGGAGTGATATCCACCTTCGCCACAGCGGCATTGAGGTTTGATTCCACTCGAAATTGAAAAGCATCCTCAGCCGATAGCCTCGTCGCTCCAGCCATCAACACAGCCGAGACGATGAGTAGGACGAAGCGGCGAGAGACTTTCATGGATTAGATTCCTATTGCTCGTTGGCCGTCGCATTCTCACGACAGATGCTCTTTGAATAACTTCTTGGCGTTCTCGTACAGAATCTTTCGCTCGGCGGCCTTGTTCGGAGAAAACTTTCGGATTGCAGCGATCGTCTGAGAACCTTGGCAAGCCGCTCCCATACCAACACGATCATCGCAGTCGCTGCCGAAGAGGATCTTGTTTTGATGTCGATCGAGAAAGCCTCGCGTGTGATCCTCGTCGCGAGTCAGAGCGTTCAGCCCCGAACCTGCCGACATATCGGCGAAGAGGTTCGGATAGTCAGCCAGGTACCGATCCGTCAGACCGCCCGGCGTCACTTTGCCTTTGGGATACAACGACGACTGATCGGTGTGGTTTTTGTCGATGTTGGCCCAAAAGGTTTGAGCATGGCCAATGAATGTGGTCTGCGGAAACTTTTCGAGCATCTTGTGTAGCCGCTCGAAGCCAAGGTTGTAGGTGCCGTGCTGAAAGTGCATGAGGATCGGCACTCGATACTCGCCAGCGAGCTTGTAGAGAATCTGGCTTTCGGCGGAATCACATTCGATGCCAAACTTTTGCTCGCCAATGATGACCGCTCCCATGTCGAGAAATTTCGCGATCTCCGCGCGAGCCTCCGGCAAGTCGGTCACTTCGTTCGCACCAAAGAAAAACTCCTTCGAATGTTGCCGAGCCATCGTCAGCGCCGTGTCATTGCCTCCAGCCCCCACACCGCCGAGCGTGTTGTGTTTGCCGTCAGCCGTCGACGGGCGTTTGACCGCACTTCCCGCAGGAAGCAGGATCGTCTGCGTCACCCCCATCGTTCGCTGATGAGCAATTAATTGCTCGGCAGTTCGAGCCCGATAGTTGGTGTGTTGGTGAATGTCGATGATCGGTTCCGCAGCCGCACCATCAGCCACTCGCGAGAATGCGGTCATCGCGACAGCACAGCTCGACATTGACGCGACAAGGAAATCTCGGCGAGACCACTGGCTCATGACGAACTCCTCAATGTGAAAACGCTTGTCGGTCACTTTGTGGTGCGAGGTGAGGTCGATCGAATCTATTTCTGCTTCGCATCGGCGTCGCTCAGAATCTTTTTCGCCTCGTCCGCTCTGATTTCTCGCACGAACAAGTTTCGCCAGCGGATTTCGCCGCCGTGTGTTTGCAACATGATGGGTCCTTTGGCCGGGATTGGCTTACTGCGATCTTGGTAGTTCTCCATGACCGCGTCATCGACGACGAGCTTGTCATTGAGCCAGACCCAAGTTCGAGAACCGATTTGGCGAATCCGAAACGCGTTCCATTCACCGAACGGTTTGTCGGCCACGACCAGCGGGTCACGGCCACGCGTCTTCGGTGTGTTGTTGAAGAGACCGCCGGAACCACGATTCGGATTGCGGTCAGGAGCGCTCGGCAAGCTCGGCTGGTTGATGTCCCAAATCTGGACTTGTGGTAAACCTCGCAGATAAATGCCGCTGTCTGCCTTCGGGACTGTCTTGTACTCAATCAGCAGTTCGATATCGCCGTAGTCAGCATCGGTCGTCGCATAAGGCCCGGTACCGATATTGAGCAGTTCGCCGTTATCGACACGCCAATGATTGGGGAAGTCATCACGCATCTGCTTGAGCACGGCTTCTCGCTTCTCCCCTTCGAGCTTATCGACCGAGTGAGGGTTCAATCCGTGCCAACCGCTGAGATCTTTGCCATTGAAGAGAGCCCGAAATCCCTCCGGCGGAACAGGCTCCGCAGCAACGAGCGTCGCCGATGAAAACATCAGCGAGGCGGAAAGCAAAAACATGAACGCGGTAATGAGTGATGTGTTTTTCATAGCGGGCATCTTAGTCCGCTGGGCTTTCAGGTCGAGTTCCACGGGGTGCGGGCAGGCAAAAGATTGGAGGTAAAAATGGGAGTTGAGTTTCTGTGAGACTTCTCGGAGTGCGACTGACCGATTTGTGTTGGTCACGTTCTGCGACATGTCGTGTTCCATTCTTTACCCGCGATCTTTTGCCTGCCCTTACCGCAGAAGAAGTCCTGCGGTGACATGCAGTGTGGCCCCTGCGGTGTGACCTGCAT
>CAIJTL010000704.1 GCA_903823545.1 uncultured Planctomycetaceae bacterium | reverse complement strand
TCATTCTGTTCCCCCATCATTCTGCAAAATCTGGATGGCAATTGGCCTGTGTGTTGTCACCTTACTTGCCATTGCTCCGACCCTCGCTTTCGCCGCTGGCGGCAATGGTCAATCCATTCAAAGTTTTTCTGAACTGAAAGACAAATGGCCGGACTTGGTTGGGACTAGCTTTCGCGTCGAAGGGCAGACGACGATCGTCACCAAAAATTATGTGAAGTTCAAATCGTGCGATTTGACATTTCGATCGAGTCGTCCACTCCCCAAGCTTCCTGGTAACTCAAGGGTCGTCGAAGTGTCGGGACGCTTGGCAAAGGAGGCTGACGGAAAGCTCTTCTTCGAGATCGACAGCATCAAAGAACTACCAACGGATCTCCAAACCCTGAAGCAGCGAGAAAACTCGCTTTCGCCAATGCGAAGCAACTCGAAAGATTGGTTTGAGCTTGCCGACTGGGCCACAACTCGGGGCACGTTCTACGATGACGGCGAATTGCTCAAAAAGGCGAATGAGATTCGAGTCAAAGGGTTGAAGCATGAGCGATCAGAACTCAAGGAAATCACCCCTGACGGACTCCGTACGCTTGCTGGCCGTGCTCGATCCGAAGGACTCGGCGAGTCCCTGGTGTTTGAGTTGTTGCACGAAGCGTATTGGCTCGAGTGGGAGTCTCTGCGAAAGACGCCGCCACCCACAGACTTGAACGCTGAAATCGACTTCAATAAAGACCCACTTTTCGCGTTCCTCAAACGGCTTGACGCTGAGTTCCCGGGAGCGAAAACGAAGTCCAATGATGTTTTGCCGCTTTTGGCTAATGAATATCGCCGCAACCCGGTCCTCAGTTACCTCAATTCAGATCTTTCCGCTCGCCCGGTCTTTCACCGACTGTTTCATCTGGAAGTTGCGACTGCGGCTATCGCACGCGTCACAAGGCTAGACGGAAGTAATGGGAACGAGATTGCCGATCGAATCGACGAGCTAATTCCTGAACAGCACTCGCTGGCGGAAAAGCACCGCGATCTGGACATGGCCTATCAGACGCAGAATTCGAGCATGCTTTCGCGGACTCAACTTAACGACCTCGTGCAATGCTGCCGCGAACGAAAACTCGATGACTTCGCGAAAGACGCGATCAAGCGATGGCTTGTCCGCCGCGAACAGTCGCTTCGCAAAGACGGTGTCACTGGATTGATCCAGCTTTCTGACGAACGTCTCGCACTTCTACAAGATCACGATGGCGCAGGCTCACTGCTGCTTGAGGCGCTGGGGCAAACTCCAACAAACGCCAACATCACAGAGCGACTCACAAAGCTCGGATACAAAGAGGTCAACGGCAGGTGGATCAACCCTAACTCAAGTTCGACACCGATTGAGTCTTCAGTCACACAGTCTGCCGACGCACAAATTGAAATGAATATCCGCCGCGGGATTCCGAGCAAAGATATGACTCCCGCTCAGTTGTTGAGGTGCTTGGGGACTCCCTCATCGGTCACCCGCATCGCAACGTCAGGCCAAGTGACAGAAACCTGGACGTATCGCGAAGGTCTCATCGTTCGCTATACGGCAACAATCGAACGGCGTCCTAACCGAGGGACCGCCAAAGTCATTGCCATTCAGTAAGGCCCCAAAGAGTTAACCCAGCAGAGATAACGCAGACGTGTCGAACACGATTGAGCAGTTTGCCCGCGAAGTAATGTCTGGCCAACGGCGCGGACTGACCACAAGCCTTTTGCGTGCGGCGCTGTGGTCTGCTCAGTGGCCGTATCGTTCCGGAGTTGCCTGCAAGAACTTCCTGTTCGATTTTGGATTGCGGCAACCATTTGAGCCGGGCGTGCCAGTCATCAGCGTGGGAAATCTCACGACCGGCGGCACAGGGAAAACTCCGGTTGTCGCGTTTCTCGCCAATTGGTTTCGCGATGCTGGTGTGAAAGTTGGTCTTCTCAGTCGTGGTTACAAATCGCTCGACGGCCAAGGTAACGACGAAAAGCTGGTGCTCGATCAACTTTGTCCGAGTGTCCCACATTGGCTCAATTCCGATCGCGTTCAATCGGCGAAGAAAGCCGTGCAAGAGGCTGGCTGTGAGCTGCTGATCCTCGACGACGCATTTCAACATCGCCGAATTCAGCGAGATTTAGACATCGTCTTGATCGATGCGCTCAATCCTTGGGGTTATGCGCATTGTCTACCGCGTGGTCTGTTGCGAGAGCCGATCAGTGCGGTCGAACGAGCAGACTTGGTCCTCATTACGCGAGCCGACTTGGTT
>CAIJTL010000703.1 GCA_903823545.1 uncultured Planctomycetaceae bacterium | reverse complement strand
GAGATCGACGGCGTAAAGGTCGGGATGCTGATCTGCTACGACGCGGCGTTCCCGGAAGCGACTCGCTCGCTCGCTTTGTTGGGCGCGGACTTAATCGTACTCCCGACGAACTGGCCCCCCGGAGCGGAATGCGTTGCCGAGCACACGCTCAATACGCGAGCGATGGAGAACGCGGTCTTCTTCATGGCGGTCAATCGAGTCGGGGAAGAACGCGGCTTTCCCTTCATCGGTCGCAGCCGCATCTGTGGTCCGAGTGGTTGCACGCTGGCGAGCACCGAAAGCACACAGCCGACAATCCTCTATGCAGACATCGATCCGCTGCAGTCTCGCAATAAACGAGTCACTCGTGTTCCAGGTAAGCACGCGATCGACCGCCTCGCCGATCGACGCCCGGAGATGTACGAGTTGCTGACGAAGCCCCATTCGCTTCAAACGCCTCGCAACGCGGCCGAGACATAGCCGATTTCCTCTCGACAGAACGTTCACTCATCGTGATTTGCAACGACAACTGTTACTGTCGGAGAATCGAGCACCGTAACCAGAACCGAACCGTCGGTCACTTCCTGAGGATCCTCTTTTGATGCCGACTCCGACTGAGAACGCTATGCCAGCCTCAAAGGTAACGGTTCCCACAACAGGTACGTTGTTGGGGATCGACTTTGGGACAAAGCGAATTGGCATCGCGGTTTCGACTCCTGACCAGTCGATTGCAAGCCCGTTGGAAAACTATGTCCGGAGAAACGAAACCGAGGACTGCGCGACTTTGCAGAAAACGGCTCGTGAATACCAAGCGGTCGGCCTTGTCGTTGGCCTTCCCGTCCACATGAGTGGCGACGAAGGGGGCAAAGCGAAAGAGGCTCGCAAGTTTGGTGAATGGATCGGACGGATGGTTGGACTGCCGGTCGTCTTTTGGGATGAGCGATACACCTCGGCGCTCGCTGGGCTGTATTTGCAGCAATCAAACCTCAGCGAGAAAAAGCAGAAGGCAAAGCTCGACAAGGTTGCCGCCCAAGTCATGCTGCAATCCTTCCTCAACTGCGACGATCGACAGCGAGCACCAGGTCAATGGCCAACCTCGTTATGATGCGGACGCTTCTCCTTCATGGCATCAAGGCTGTGGCGTTAGGTGAGTTGAATTGATCTTGAGGTTATACCGTTAGGCTGCTCGGAGACGCTTGAATGTCTTCGTGAGTTGGCGGGATCATGAAAGTTGATCCGCTCAACAGACGGCAACACTCCGCTCGTGCGCTCAATAGGCCGTTTGAGCATTGTTTTTCGCAGCGTTCATGCGCTTGATTGGCCGCTTGGCTAGACGGCGGAGTGATTGAATGTGATGGACTTTGAGGTAAGGCCACCGGCGATTCGGTGGCGGTGAAAGCCGGTATCGCCAGCAAACGAAAAGCCGCCGGCTGGGACGACCACTACCTCACCCAACTCTTGCTGAATACAACTTCGATCTAGCTGTGTTTGCAGTGAACGGCCTACAAGACGAAGGGTTGAAAGCAATTAACACTTTTCCCAAAAACATTCTTCAGGTCATTACTGGCGTGAATCTTGACTGTTGAATCGACGCAGTCGTGATCACTTTGCATAATCGATGCCCACATCAGACATCGGATTTTTGGTGGATGAATTCTTCAGGGCAAAGGATGCGTGAATGACCTCAGCAATCGAGTCGGAAATCCTTCGTGACTTGTGGTACATGGCCATTCCGGGACAACGCCTGAAACGTGGTCAAATCCTGGGTAAGAAGTTGCTGGGCGTCTCGATGTTGCTTGGCCGAGATGCCAATGGCGAAGTCTTTGCGATGCGTGACATTTGCCCGCATCGTGGGATACCACTGAGCCACGGAACGTTCGATGGGCGAGAGATCGAGTGCTGCTATCACGGCTGGCGGTTCAATTGCTCCGGCGCTTGCACTCACATTCCTTCTTTGTTGCCGACTCAGAAATTTGATCTCGGTCGAGTGCTCGTTGATCGATTTCCATGTCGCGAAGTGCAGGGCAACATCTGGGTCTTTATGCCAGAAGACGAGCATGCGATTCCTGAATCGTTACCGGAAGTTCCGTTTATTCCGGACGTCGATGAATCTCATTATCGCATGGTTGAGACGAGCCTTTTTCCTTGCTCAATCGATCACGCGGTGGTCGGGTTGATGGACCCCGCTCATGGGCCGTACGTGCATCGGTCGTGGTGGTGGCGGACGAAAAAGTCGATGCACCAAAAATCAAAGGAATTTGCTCCGTCTCATCGGGGCTTCACGATGGTGCGGCACAAACCATCGTCCAACTCCAGCGCTTATAAATTTTTCGGCGAAACATCGACGGAGATTCGCTTTGAGCTTCCCAGTACTCGTATCGAACACATCATCGCAGGCAACCATCGGATCGTAGGACTGACGACTCTGACGCCGTTAACCGACATGGAAGTTGAGTTGCATCAGGTCTTTTATTGGACGATTCCGTGGCTCACATTGGCACGTCCAATCGTTCGCCCATTCGTGCGGACGTTTATCGAACAAGACCGAGATGTCGTTGATAAGCAACAGCAAGGACTCAATGAAGACCCTCAACTTATGATGATCAACGACGCCGATAAGCCAGCACGCTGGTATCACCAGTTAAAGAAAGAACTCGTTCTCTCTCGCGCCGAACATCGACCTTTCAACAATCCGGTTCCGCATACGACACTGCAGTGGTGTACTTGATCTTTCAAATCCACTCGCTCAATCCGTAGTACTGTCTCCTCGCGACAGGTACGACGTTTTGAAAATAGCCAGCAATTACAAATCAACACTCCAAGGCAATAACAATCAACGGTGACGAAGCGTCTGGGTTTCCTGACCTTAAGCCGCGGACTTTCGAGGCATGATTGAGTCGAATCTGGCTCGCTCTGCCCATCCGAATGTCAAACTGTGCTGATTGTTCCGATTGTTGGCTGGTTATGACCGACATAATCAGTCTGGTCGGACTTTGCGGCCAAATTAAACGATCGCAGACATTCGGCATAACCGATCCTATTGGCAGCGACCGCAGGATGCAGTCGCGACCACAACTTGATCGGCAAGTGGATTCAGGGAAGGGAGTGAGATTCTCCCGCCGTCCCGCGACTGTATGGGGGACGAACGCTGCAACCGTGATGGCTCAGCATGTGACATTGCTCGAAAGGATTCGACATGTCACATCAACTCGGCCAAAACACGGAACCACTGGTTGGTCGGTTGAATGAAGCGCACGAGCAGGAGGCTCAACCTCAAACACCGAGGAAATGTGCGTTTCATTCATCCGACCGCTGGGAAGGGGCGACGTTCGGACGAACCCGAGCCAGGATATCTGACCGACTTGCGTCTTTGATTTCTCATCCTCGCGGAAAGGGATGGAACAGATGAAAGCACGCAGGCTGATGCTGCGCGCGACGAACCTCGTCGCGCCGATGATGTTTTGGGCTCTGCTTGGCTCAAACATCACACACGCTCAAAACGAATCACCCAATGCGGCCGAAAGCGGCGCAACGACACCAACGGCTTCGCAAGAGTCTGATGACAACGCGACGATCCCGGAAACACGCGTCATCGCTAAACCGACTCCCGGCCCATTCCCGCGTGAACCGCTACCGGACGATGCCTCGATCACAGCCAACCGCACGGAGACACTGCGCTCACAGATCGGTAGCTCGATGTCCGTCATCACCGAAGAGCAGATTCGGAGCAGCGGACAAACGACGCTGCTTGGAGTGCTGCGCAATGCGGGAGTGCCCTCGCTCGATTTTGCTCAAAATGGTAGCCCTGGCTCGGTGACATCCGGCTTCATTCGCGGAGCGAACTCATCTCATACGAAAGTGATGATGGATGGTATTCCATTGAATGATCCGTCGTCGCCGACTCGTAACTTCGATTTCGGAACTTTTTCGCTCGACAACGTTGAACGCGTCGAAATCATCCGTGGACCACAAAGTACGCTTTACGGTTCAGACGCGATCGGAGGTGCGATCAACATTGTCACGAAGCGAGGTAAAGGCCCAGCTCAGTTTCGATCAACGTCGATGGGAGGCACGTTTGGAACTTGGCAGCAAGGGATGAGCGTGAGCGGTGGCACCGATGAGTATTATTACTCGCTGTCAGGCTCATATCTCCAAAGCGACGGATTCTCTGCGGCTGACAAGCAATTCGGAAGCACGGAGCGTGACGGTTTCCGCAATGGCAACCTTGGCTTTCGCGGCGGATACATCTTCAATGAATACGTCGATTTCGATGTTGTCTATCGCTACCAAAACTCACGCATCGACATTGATGACAACTTCAATCCGGTTCCTGGCGGGCCGGGAGGTTCAGATGGATTTATTGTCGCAGACAGTAACCGCATCAACTTGCTGGAATCGAATACGGTTCGCCCGCAACTTCGCGTGCTATTGTTCGACGGGAATTTGGAACAAAAGGTTGGATTCAGCTTTATCAATTACAACCGCGATGCGCCTGGTGGATTTACACCGTTCTTTAATGGGGAGACTCGCAAGTTTGATTATCAGGCAAACGCCAAGTTGTTTGAGTTAGACAACTTCAAGAACACCGCGACACTCGGTGAAGAGTATCTCGACGAGCGTTCGAATACAGAATCTGTTCCGAATGCCTCGCAGTTCGCTCGAAGCATCTACGTGCAAGACCAGTTTGCTTTGTGGGATCGGTGGTTCACGACGGTAGGTGCTCGTCACGACGACTACAGCATCGCCGACGTTGCTGACACTTATCGAGTGACAACGAAGTATCAAATCAATGAGTCCAACACCGCATTTCACGGGACGATCGGAACCGGCTTTCGTGCCCCATCGCTTGCCGAATACTATGGCTTCGGCGGCAACACGGCTCTACGTCCAGAACGAAGCAAAGGCTGGGATATTGGTGTCGAGCAGGCTCTTGATGTTGACCGGCGATTCGTCACTGACGTGACCTACTTTCGAAACGACTTCAACAACTTGATCAACTTCGCTCCCGCTCCCGGTTTTCCGTTTGGTCAAAATCAAAACGTAGACCTCGCACTCGCTTCGGGTGTTGAACTGACTGCCAATTGGCAACTCTTCGAAGACACGGCGTTGACAGCGACATACACACACACCAAAGCGATTGATCGCACGACTAACTTGCAGCTTCTGCGTCGCCCACCGAATAAATATTCGCTGGGCATCAATCAGTTCTTTGTCGAGCGTAAGGCGAACGTCAGTTTCAACCTTCGTTGGGCCGACAGAAGAGCCGATTTTGGACCATATTCTGATCCGGTCACCTTCGATCCGATCCGTATTCAACTCAGCAGTTACACGGTCGCCAACGCGCAAGCCTATTACGACTGGAAGCCTTCTGTTCGGCTCTTCACGCGAGTCGATAACGTATTCGACAAGAAATACGAAGAAGCGTTTGGCTTCGCGACTCCTCGCTTCTCGGTCTATGCCGGTGTCACAATGACATTCGGTGGCGCTCAACCCTAGTCGCAAGCTTCGAGCTTATGGCTACGAAGTTTTTGCATTGACGACTTCCACAGGCGTCGGGCGTGGTCTAAGGTGTGTCACCAAGGACCAAAATCATGCCCTCACCCAGCGATAACTTCGAAAAAGCCAATCCCCTCCACGATGAAAACTGGTGGGAGAAGAATCTGCTTCAGAACGAGAAGCTGATCGACAAGTACATGGACGTGTTGGGAGACGATCCCGATTGGGAGAAATGGAACGATCCTAAAGATCTCTACAACAAGGTTCATTACGGCATTGAGCCTGGGGAACCGCTGCCACCGGGTGTTGATGATGAAGACTGGGACGAAGACGAACTCGCATCACTCGATCTAGATGATGTCGGCGATTTTGATGACGACGACGACGATGAAGAGGATGACGACGATGAAGCTTGGTTAAGCGACTCAAGTGACGATGAAGACGATCACCCAGCCGATTCGGAGATAGACTCATCACACACGATCGCAATTTCTGGCATCGATCTTTTTACGGTGAGCGATGACGAGGAACCGCGCGATCTGATTCTCGGCGGGGAGAACCTGACCGATGAAGAGCTCGCGGAGTATCGGCAGCTTTACCGCAAAGCGATGGACTTCGGCTTGGCCGTCATGCAGTTGGAGAACGTGCCTGAAGAGTCGATCAACGTTTGCGTCGCCGCTGGGAAAATCGGAGCCAACCTGGCTGGCGGACACGGGCTTGGATACGACGAAGACACTATCTGTGGCAACATCGTGAAATGTCGCTGGGCGCTTGCCGAATGCGAGTTCGTTATCGAAACG
>CAIJTL010000702.1 GCA_903823545.1 uncultured Planctomycetaceae bacterium | reverse complement strand
GGCGTCAGCCCCCGGACCGATTGACCTTCACTTGTCCGGCGGCTGACGCCGCCCGGCTCACCAGATTGGTTTCGATTTGAGATTCTGTGTTGTTCGTTGTGTTCCATGATTTTCACCCACTCATCACTCCCCATGCCGAATCTTGTCGAGCAGCACGGCTACGAGGATCACGAGGCCGAGGACGACTTTTTGGGTGTAGCTTTCAACGTTCGTGAGGTTCATGCCGTTTTGAATCACCGCGATCGTGAGTGCGCCGATCAGAGTGCCGCACATCTTTCCTTCGCCGCCGCTGAGGCTTGTGCCACCGACGACGACGGCGGCGATCACATACAACTCATACATGTTGCCGTAAGTCGCCGAACCGCTCTTGAGCTGCGAGGCCATGATCACTCCGCCGAGTCCCGCGAGCAGGGCGCTCGCGATGTAGGCAAACATCAACACCGATCGAACGGGAACACCCGAAAGACGCGCCGCTTCGCGATTGCCGCCGACGGCGTAGATGTAGCGCCCCAGTTTCATGCGCGACATCAACACGTGAGCCGCTCCGTACAAGACCAACATCAATACGACGGCATTCGGAAGACTGAAAAAGTTGGCTCCGCGACCAAGCCACACGAATGAATCAGGGATCTGATAGATCGACTCCCCTTTGGCGAGCAGATACGCCAGCCCGCTGCCGACCAGCATCATCGCCAAAGTCACAATGAATGGCGGAATGCGAAAGAGCGTAATCATGCCGCCGGAAAAAGCTCCGATCAGCCCACAAATCAAGATCGCGGCGAGGCACGACATCGTCATGCCCATCGCCGACGCATTTGTGGCCCCGGCGTAATCGCGAATGAACATCCCGGCGAGCACCGCCGACAAGGCAATCAAACTTCCAACCGACAAGTCGATGCCGCCAGTGATGATCACCATCGTCATGCCGATCGCGATGATGGCGATGACGGCGATTTGATTGGCGATGTTCAATACATTCGCGGCCTTCAAAAAGTTCGGCCAGCGATAACTCTGCGGTTTCACGATTTTTGGATTACCGAGCTTCGGAAAGTCTGTCTTCAAATCAGCGAAGACCAACCACGCAGCGGATGCTGGAGTGCAAGCGATGACATCGGGTTGCTCGCCGCTATTACTAAACTTGACCAATGCCTCGCGAGCGTCCTTGGGTTCCCCTTTCACAACCGCGAGGATCTTCGCATTTGCTGCGGTCAGCTTTTGTTCGAGGCTGCTGGCGAACTCCGAGTCACCCGGCTGTTCTCTGGCCACGATCAACACTCGCGGACTCGATCCAAACTGGCGCTCAATTGCCGAGGCAAGTTGCTTCGCCGCCGCTTCACCTGTTGGAGATTGCTCGCTGTAAGTCGCCACGCTGAAGAACGCGCATAGCAACACCAGCACCAGGAACATGCCGTAGCGAGAGAACAATCGAATCAGCGTGAGCTTCATGGTGACTTACGAATTTTGAGTTTTGATTTCAAATTTGAGATGTTGGATTTGGACATTCATTGGACATTGTGATTTGGATCTTGGTTCTTCGCCCTCTTCACGCCACCGCCAACTCCATGATCTGTTCCTGAGTCGCTCGACGTGCATCGGAAATTTCGCCGGTAATGCGTCCTTCGTGCATGACGAGGATACGATCGGCCATGCCGATGACTTCGGGCATTTCGGAACTGATCATGATGATCGACTTCCCTTGTGCGACGAGCTCGTTCATCAGCAAGTAGATCTCGTACTTCGCACCCACATCAATGCCGCGAGTCGGTTCATCGAAGATCAGGACTTCGCAATTCCTCGCGAGCCATTTTGCCAGGACGACCTTTTGTTGATTGCCGCCGGAAAGATT
>CAIJTL010000701.1 GCA_903823545.1 uncultured Planctomycetaceae bacterium | reverse complement strand
TGTCGCAGACGTTCTTGGCATGACACTCGATGGCCAGAATGACGGTCGATCTCTAATCGACATGACGACTCCGGAGCGACTGTTTGTGCGAAGTAGTGACTTCCACGGCGTTCGCAATTTCGACCCGAAACTCATTCGCGCCTCTGCAACACCTGCTGAGATCGAAAGACGATTCGGCTCACCCTCGGATCGTCATTCCCTATTCCGAATTGGACCGATTCCGGAACTGATTGGGTTTTCGATCGAAACACTGCCACAAACGACATCGCCACCGCTCGAACTGAGACTCACTCGATTCGGGGACACCGTTGACGAGGACACGACCAGCAACATTCCTTGCTTCTTTGAGGGCGCTGTTATTTCGCCGTTCAAAGCTCGTACTCCCGTCAATCTGGCCGTCGCGATCAACGGAACCATTCACGCGGTGACTCAGACGATTCAAGACGAAGAGATCGGCAACCACTGGTCAGCAATGGTTCCCGAATGGGCATTTCACGTCGGCAAGAATGACGTTCGCTTTTTTGCGGTCACGGGGAACGACTGGCAACTCACTCCGTGCGTGATTGTTGAAACTAAACCGACCATAGGCGATTCCGACAACGAAAAAGCCCAACAGTAATAATTCCGTTGGGCTTCATTGTTCGGTGGCTCTTGGTTTGGGAATGTGTCACCAACCGAGCGACATATTGGTCTCGATCGCCTTTTGAGCTTCATGCAGGTCAGACCCGGTATCAAGCATGTAGAGCCGGATGGCATGAACCTTGTCGCCGTGTGCTCGGGACAAACAATCGCGAGCGGTATCGCAGGGTTCTGCGTTGCCGGAGATCCCCAGCAGTCGCTTTGAAATCACCCAGACATCGCGCGGTCGCTTCGTCAGCCGAACCACGTCCTCGCCGGGATAATGCTCCTTCGCAATCTGCGCGGCCTGCTCTTGCGAGTCAGCCCAGCCAATCATGATGTGTGCGTTGGTTTCAATCTCGTACAAAGCCATGATCAGACTCCTTTGATCGTTATCTCTGCGGCGGTGTTTCCCAGCGCGATGCACACATTTAGGCCGCCTCTTCGACGGTATCGCCCCATCAATTTCCGTAATCGCGGCGAGAGTATAGTTCGCTCCGAAATAGCCCGCCATCGTCTTATCGCAGAGTATTCACGGTGAGCGAACTCCATTACTCGAACGGTTAGCTTGCCTGTGAAGCCTTCTCCTCCGCAGCGCTGCGACGGAGATAGAACGGCTCCAGAGTCCACGGGTCAGCGCAGCCTCCTCGCGCGGCTTGATGTTCACCCAAATGAGCGATGAGGCTTGCTTGGGGCACGCAGAATTCGGGACCAAGGATCCGCCCGTCGCTCGGCACAATGTCTCGCATTGATCCGGCAGAGATACCGGTGAGTGCGATCTGTGGCTTCCCGCCAGCAACCTCAATGAAGCGAGAACAAAATCCATCTTGGGCCTCAATTGAGATTTCACCATCGCGAGTCCAGTCGATGGTATCGCTCTCTGATACGTTCGTCTCGCGAACGTAATGGCCGACAAAGAGGTCACCTCGTTGAGCGTCTGAAACGACAAAGACCTCCGCAACATCACGAGGACTTGCCATCGCGATCGCTCGGAATGTGTCGACGGCAACCAATCGGCAGCCGGTTGCGTAAGCCAACGTTTTGGCAAAGACCACCCCAACTCGCAGTCCCGTGAAGCTGCCGGGCCCAATACTGACGGCGACGACCTCAAGTTGCTTTGCACTCAGAGCATGTCGACGCAGCAGAACGTCGACTTCAGAAACCAAAGTCTGCGCATGTCGTCGCCCCACTTGTTCAATCGACACGGCTTCCAGTAATTCGCCATCTCTCCGCAGCGCAATCGCTCCGGTAAACCCTGATGTTTCGATACCCAACGTCAACAAACTCACGCGACGATCCTGTCTGCCACGAGCATCCACGGCTCGAACAAATTTGATTTCCCAAACGCCGGTTCGATTGTTGGGTAAACGAGCCAACGTCACAACCAATCGCGGCTCACTTTGTCAGTGACATTGCGGCACCGCAGGAAATGTGGATCATTCGCTGACTCAATCCGCTTGTTTGCACCAGCTACTGACCACTGACAACGAACTCCCCAGCATGACCGCAACATCGACTGACCTTAGCCTCACCTTTTCACTATCACGTGATTCTTCCGGTCGCTTGATCGTGACTGATTCGCAAGGCCGCCGCCATGAGAACGTCGAGCCGATCCGTGCGTTTCCAATTTCTGATCCAGATCATTGGATTTCGCTCTGTGATTCTTCGGGCCATGAAGTCGCACAAGTTCGTGACCTTCAGCAAATGGCCGACGATCAGCGAGAACTTTTGCAGACAGAACTGACGCGACGTGAGTTCGTGCCCGTTATTCAACGCATCGTCAGCATCTCGTCCCTCGCCGAACCATGTGAATGGGTCGTCGAAACGGATCGAGGTGCGACGTCGTTTGTCCTTAATAGCGACGAGCATGTTCGCAAGCTCGGAGCAGAAAAGGCACTGATCCTCGATTCGCACGGTCTTCGTTACCTGGTGCCCGATGCCAAGCGACTCGACTCCACAAGTCGTAAATTGCTGGCTCGGTATCTGTCGTGAACCACTTGGACAACCGCGACCAGTATCGCACAGCAAATTGACGGTCCTTAGTCACCGAGCTATCTTCGCCAGCACAGTTTGCTGGGAATCATTAGGAGTTTTGGTTTTGACAACATCCGTTAAGAGTGTGTCGGTCTCGTTCGCCGATCTGGGCTTGAGTGAACCGACATTGGCCGCGCTTCACAAAATGAAGTTTGAGAAGCCCAGCCCGATTCAAGCCGCCTTCATTCCCATTGCGATGAGCGGTTCCGACTGCATCGGCCAAGCTCACACCGGAACGGGCAAGACGGCCGCGTTCGTACTACCACTTTTGGAACGATTGGACTTCGGACGCCCCGTGGTGCAGGCTCTTGTGCTGACACCGACTCGTGAACTGAGCGAGCAAGTCGCAGAAGAGTGCAAACGACTTTCGTATTCTTCTCAGTGCAAGACGGTTTGCATCGTCGGCGGCCGGCCCGTTCGAGCACAGATCGCGGAACTCCAAAAAGGGGTGCATGTCGCGGTCGGCACGCCAGGGCGCGTGATCGATTTGATCGAGCGCCAGAATCTGAGTCTCGGCGATTTGCAATTCGTCGTCTTGGACGAAGCGGATCGAATGCTCGACATCGGCTTTCGACCGGACATCGAAAAGATTCTGCGACGCTGCCCAGAGGAACGACAAACGTTGCTGCTCTCCGCGACACTGCCGCCGCCAGTCGAACGGCTCGCGAATCGTTATATGAAGACGCCGCAAAAAGTGGACATGTCCACAAACGGCATCGCGACGAAAACGGTCGACCAGTATTACGTCACCGTCGATTATGACCGCAAAATGGAGACGCTCCGTTGGTTGTTGCTCGATCAACGTCCGCAGCAAGTGCTCGTGTTCCTGCGAACGAAACGAGGAGCCGATGAGCTGTATCGTAAGTTTGCCGGAAAGCTGCCGAACGTCGCGATCTTGCACGGCGACTTAGCTCAGTCGCACCGCGACCGAGTCATGAAACAATTCCGCTCGGGCGAAGTTCGGATGCTGATTGCCACCGATGTCGTGGGCCGAGGGATCGACATCAGCGGCATCTCGCACATCATTAACTATGACATCCCGGAGTACTGCGACGACTACGTCCACCGCGTCGGTCGCACCGGTCGCCTCTCTTCAGACGAGAAGGGATACGCCTTCACGTTCGTCACACGCGACCAAGGGGAGCAGCTTACGAACATCGAAATCCGCATCAACAACATGCTGCCGGAATACAAGATCCCCAACTTCGAATCCGCACGCCCCCAAGCCCCACGCAAGACGATTCACGAAGTCGAAGGGTTTTCCAATCGGTAGGTGATGTCGGCCACGGAATCGCATAGGTAAGCCGGGTGGCAAGATTCACAACGTGCGTCAGCCCCGTCCTCGCGGAGCTTTGTACCCCACGTTGCCTCGTTTGCGCTGATGTGCTATTACCCCGCCCCTTCCGCGACAGGGATTCGTCGGAGCCGGATAATTCGATCACCCGAATGGAATCGGGAGTTTCACTTGAGCGCTTCTGCCAGCAGCCAATTGCGTGTTTTGTTCGTCGACGACGAACCGCTGATTCGTCAGATCATGGCGGTCGAACTACCCTCTCGCGGGCATGATGCGACCATCTGCGAAGATGGAGCCGCCGCCGTTCGAGCTTTGGAAAAAGCGTCGTTCGATTGTGCGATCATCGACTTGCAGATGCCGGGAATGACCGGCTGGGAAGTCGTCGGTCGCATGAAGGAAATCGCGCCCGACACCCCCGCGATCATTCACACCGCACATGGCAGCATGGATGCCGCGATTCAAGCGCTGCGCATGCAGGTGTTTGATTTTCTCCCGAAGCCATGCAGCTTGGGTGACATTGAAAAGCTACTGCAACGAGTGGCCGAGCATCGCGCGTTGACTCACAAAACAATCGCTCTCGAAAGTCGCCTTTCCGCGGTTCAAGGAAGTTCCGAACTGATCGGTGCTTCCGCTGGAATGCAGCGAGTCAAACGGCTGATCGACAAGATCGCACCAACCGATTCGAGCGTCCTCATTCTTGGCGAAACGGGAACTGGCAAAGAGTTAGTCGCTCGCCGCATTCACGATCTGAGCACTCGCAAAGGAATGCCGTTTGTCGCGGTCAATTGCGGAGCACTGCCGGAACAACTCGTTGAAAGCGAGTTCTTCGGACATCGTAAAGGCGCCTTCACCGGGGCCGACGTCACCCGCAAGGGACTGCTTGAAGTTGCCAACGGCGGAACGCTGTTTCTCGACGAACTCGGCGAACTCGATAAAGCGATGCAGGTCAAACTGCTCCGTTTTTTAGAATCAGGCGAAGTCCGTCGCGTCGGCGAGAACGAAGCGTTTCATGTCGATGTGCGAATCGTGTGTGCGACAAATCGACCGCTGCAAGACATGATCGACGAGGGCTCATTCCGCGAAGACCTCTTCTTTCGCATCAACACGTTTGAGATTCCTTTGCCCGCGCTCCGCGACCGAAAAGATGATCTCCCGGCGCTGGCTCAAGCACTGATCGCTCGGCATCTCAAACGACGACAAGCCCCAGACGGCATACTGTCGCGAGAGGCATTAGCAGTCCTCAACAACTACGACTGGCCGGGTAACGTTCGCGAACTGGCAAATGCGCTCGAGCACGCGGTGATCCTTTCGGACGGGCAATTGATTGCTGCCGAAGACCTCCCAAGTAGCCTCACGTCACGACGATCAAAAGGAGTCAAGTCGCTCGCACTTGAAGTCGAGCCAACTCCTGTCTCGCCAGCCAATCTCACCGCACGAACCATCCACGAAATGGAGCGAGAGATGATCATGGCCTCCTTGGAACGCCACCAGGGAGACAAGCCGAAGGTTGCTTCCGAAATGGG
The DNA here is from genome assembly GCA_903823545.1 of uncultured Planctomycetaceae bacterium. Lineage (GTDB taxonomy): Bacteria > Planctomycetota > Planctomycetia > Planctomycetales > Planctomycetaceae > SXKJ01. The sequence continues at coordinate 2,989 of CAIJTL010000701.1, read as the reverse complement.
AATCTCACTCAAAACGCTCTACAACAAGCTGAACCAATACCAAGCCGAAGCGACATCACGAGCGAGTTGATTGCCAAGGCGATTGCATCTGACGCCCATTACCTCTGTTTGGCTGCCGCTTATCACTTGGCTGCTACTCACCAGCATCTTCAGGAACTTTGCGGTAAAGTCCTGGTGCCAAAAAGAAACCCGTTTGGATCAACTCGTTGAGAACGGGCTTAATCGTGGCCAGCAGTCCTTTGCGTTTGGCCGCGAACAAAACACCAAGCGTTCCCATGACGGGGATTCCCAAGGAATTCGCTAGCCGACGTGCGGGGCGATCATCCAAGATCAACCAAAGTGGATTGGTTTCACGAGCCAAGCTGATAGCTTCAGTTTCACCGGGACCAAGTCCAGCAATTACGACTTGTGGATTAATTGGTTGTGTAAGTCTGATTTCGAAAATCCACTCCGGCAACGGTGCTGCTGAGATCGTCTCGCTGATCACACCAGGCGGCACTGCAATTTCGCCGAACAACTCATACAGCAAGTTCAGGTGCTTGATGTCAGAGAGCGCAATAATTGGACTGGAATTGCTGACGACGCGATTGGTCATCAGAGCGTCTCCGCGTTGCATCGTTCGCTTTCCCATTCCGATTCAGCCATGTCGAAGAATGGTATTCCGAGCTGTGAAGCATGCCTGATGAAATCCGCTCGCCCGAGTCCAAACCACTCCGCTGCTTTTCCGCTTGAAATGACGCCGCGACGATAAAGCTCTAACGCTACGAGTTCTGGTATGGACTGTCGAACGGGTTGGTTCAGGGAATTGAGCACCGCCACAAGTTCGTCGTTCAGTTCGATGGTTTGTAGGCTCATGAAATAATTCCACAAGAATTTGGACAATCTGTCGGAGCCAATGTAACGCTGTCAAAGAACACTGCCATCCCAACTTCATTGGCTATTTCTTTCAGAGAGCAGCGGCAGCCGGTAGCAAGCGATCTGTTCTCCATTGCGAACGAAGAGTTGGTCGCCGACGAGTGCCGGGTGGTTCCAAGTCTTCCCTTCGATCGCAGGAAACTTCGCAAGCTCGACGTGTGATTTCGGGCTTGCTTCGAGCAGCACGATGTCGCCGGTTTCGCTGAGCACGAGCAACAAGCCTTGGTCGGCGAGTAACAGAACTTGGCCGCTGCCGTAACGCCCTTTCTTCCAGGTTCGCTTGCCGTTGGCGAGGTTGATGCAACAGAAGAGATTGTCGAAGCCGTAAGCGTGACCAGCATACTGCACATAGTCGTTGAAGTAAGGCTTGAACTCTTTCGAGGTCCAGACCTCGGATGTCGTCCATTGCTCTTCGTTGCGACGAACGTCGATCAACCTTGCACCCAGTGACTGACCGGTTGGGATCAGCAATCGTGATTCCTCAACAAACATCGGCTGAGCAATTCGCATCTCCTGATCCGACACCCAAGCATGCTGCCAAACGCTGCGGCCAGAAGATGGCTCCAACCCCGTGGCACCTTGACTCGTTAGCGCGATGAGCATTGGAGTGCCCTGCAATTCAGTCAAATGGACCGAGGCATAACCGGCGGTTCCTTCACCTGCCTTCCAGGCCAATTGACCATCTTCGATTCGATAACCCAGAACGCTCGCTCCGTTCGGTCCGCCGGGCAATACCGTGACGACTCCAGCGACAACCAACGGCGAACTAGAAAATCCCCAGATCGGCGTTGGTGCTTTTGAATCCGCAGCAGTATCCGCCAACCAAAGTCGCTTGCCCGTTACGGCATCCAGACAAATCAAATGTCCGCTCGCCCCTTGAGCGAACAATTTACCGTCGTGGAATTGCGGCGTACCGCGCGGCCCGGCCCCGGCGACTGGTTCGGAGAAACGTGTTGCATCGCGGTGACACCAGATTTCCGCTCCGTTTGCCGCGTCGTAGCAGGTCACGCATTCGTCTTCGCCTCGCTGCTCTTGAGTGAATACCCGACCGTCAACCACCGCGAACGAAGACCAGCCTGGACCGATCGGTTGCTTCCAAACCAATTTCGGCGGATGTGCGGCCCAATCGGTTTCGATGCGAACTCCTTTGACGACACCGTCTCGCTGCGGACCACGAAAGCCGATCCAGTCACTTGGCTTTGCGACGACTTCAGCGATTGCTGATTCGCTCGTTGACGATGCCTCGTCCGCTTTGCGTCCGACCTTCGCCAAGAATCTGTCTTCCGCAGTGGGTGTCCAACGCCAATTACATGTCGATTGCATACCGCCATCGAGCCCATCCAATCGGAGCAAACAGAAGTAGGACCAAGTCAAGAGCATGGTCGCTGCGAGTGTCATGCGGCGCATTACCAACGAGGTAATGCTTCGAGTCGCCCATCCCCAGATCGCCCAGGTCGTGATGACCACCGGAAGCCCGTAAAGAATCAAACCGTATGCCATCGAACGATGAGCCAGAAAACGGGATGCGCCGCCGGTACTAATGAAAAACAGAATGCCCCAAATGCGTTCGTTCCACGGTCGTCGACTGAACCCTAGCCACGCCAAAAGAAACAACACGGTGGTCACCATCGGACTGAAAAAAGTCGTCATGAAAATCACGACGTTGCTCTCGGCCAACAGTTCAACCGACTTCACCACGACCCAATACAAGCCTGCGATGACCAACCCCGGCAGCCATCGCACACTCTGAGCTGAATCAACACCGTTTGTAGGCATCGCCGCACGCTCACTCGAAGTTGGCTGATCAATTTCGCTCATGCTGTCAGGCTCCTCGTCTAAGTGGACCCGCAAAAAAATCAAAGCAGTTACGCCACCCGGCTCAGCTGCGCAACTTTCTCAGCGGGTTTACTTAGCACGACACGCAAGCGAGTGACCATTATTGGAACCACTCGCTTGCGCGTCGTGCTATGAAATGGGTTTTACGGTTTTCGTTTCAACGCTGCTTGCTCCATATCTAGTAACCGCTGTTTCAAGTCCAGACCCGTCGGGGCAGAGAATCCGGTCAACTCGCCGC
>CAIJTL010000700.1 GCA_903823545.1 uncultured Planctomycetaceae bacterium | reverse complement strand
GTCGCGAGTACGTCTTTCGCCGTGAGTGGTCGATCGGCGACCGTGGCTCCGATCGAGTCCGTGCGACCGATGACGTTTCCCTTTTTTAAACCGGCACCAGCAAAGAAATTGGTATAGGCCCGGCCCCAGTGACCTCGTCCTTCTCCCTCAAAGCGAGGTGTGCGCCCCATTTCGTTCATGACTAACACCAGCGTGTCGTCTAGCAAACCTCGCGTTTCGAGGTCGTGAATCAGAGCTGAGAACGCCAAGTCGAGTCCCGGCAGCAGTTCCCCTTTCAGCCTGTTGTAGTGATCGACGTGCGTGTCCCAACCGGCGTTGAGTTGGCCGAACTCATCCCACACGACCGTCACGAATCGACAACCCGCTTCGACCAATCGGCGAGCTTGTAGAGTCGACTGTCCGAACAGAGTCATGCCGTAAGCGTCACGCACATTGGCCGGTTCCTGGTCGAGGTCAAACACCGATCGAATCGCTCGTGAATCGAGCAACGAAAAGGCGAGTTCTCGTTTTTGATCCAGAACTGATCGTCCCGCCTGCTGATCAAGGTTTCGTCTCAGTGTTTCAAGTTGATCGAGCAACGAGCGTCTTCGATTCAGCCGGTCCAACGAGAAATCCTTCGGCAAATCTGCTTCTGCTGCAATCAGAAAGCGACAATCCCTTTGCACACCGAGATAGGGATCGCGAATCTCTGTCGCCGGCCCGAACGAACGCCGAACCTGACTGCGAGTCGCTTCGCCACGGAATTCCGTCCAAATCGGATCAAATCCGCTTCCGAGATACGAAGCGAACGGAGGGGTGTATCGAGCCGCCGGGCGGCGTGTGCTGAGCATGAACGGCAACACGATGTTGTCTGGGATCGAGCCGTGTGGCTTTGAGCCTCGACGTTGTTGATCGAAGTAATTCACGACCGAACCCAAAAACGGTTGATGTTGTGGATGCGTCATTGTCTCTTCGAGCGGAATGCTTCCTTCGGGAGCACCGGTCGTCGCGTACTGCATCCCATGAAAGTTCCACGGATGTGTCAGCGAGCGAACCACGGTGACTCGATCCATCACCTTGGCCATGTTCGGCAGATGCTCGCACACATCGCAGCCGGGAAGCGTTGATGAGATCGATTGAAGCTGTCCGCGAATTTCGACGGGAGCCTGGGGCTTCATGTCGAGCATTTCCAAATGACTCGGACCGCCAAACAAGTACAGCAAAATGACGTTTTTTGCGCGACCAAACCCCGGCAGTGTGATCTCGGTCGATTTGTCAGTCGGCTGCGCACCGAGCGCCACTGACGGAATCAGCGAAGGCATTCCGACACCGCAAAGACTCAAGCCACCGATCGACATCAGATCGCGGCGAGTCACACCGTTGCACAACCGTTTGGAACCACCAAGAACCTGCAACATCACAATCTCCCACATTTTGCGCTGCTGGTGCAACCCAAAGAGCTTACCCCTCAAGGTGCTTATCGCCAACTCGGCTTCATAAGTTGGGGCAACGCAGTTTTGCTGTTTCGGTGATGGGATGTCAGACGATTTTCCGCGTTGGTCGTGTTAGAACACCCATCCGCTGGCAGACAACAACACCGATTGTGGAGTCCATTTCAATGAGCGAAGGCAACACCCTTGATGAGCGTGAAGAATTTGATCATGGGTCTCGCAATTTTGATCGCCCTGAAGCGCCGCTGGCACAACGAAGCGGTTGCGGCAAAATCGCGATGGGATGTGGTTGCCTATTGGCTGGGCTACTCACAATCTCGATTGTGGCGGGTATCTGGATCGCGCTCAGTTGGAAAGATCTGGCGGCCAATGCATCGAAAGCGGTAACCGCGCAAGTGGTCGCTCAATCGAGCTTGAAGCCCGAAGAGAAGGCACGGATCATCAAGCGAATCGATCAACTAGCGGATGATTTCAAATCGGGAAAATTGAGTCCGGAACAAGCTGGAAAAGTATTGGAGCAAATTGCACAGAGTCCACTGTTCCCGATTGCGCTCGTGATGGCCGCCGATGACAAATATGTGAAACCATCAGGGTTGAGCGAAGACGATAAGTCAGCCGCCAAAATCACGCTTCAGCGACTTGCTCGCGGTGCCTTTGAAAAGAAGATTGCCGAAGCGGACTTGAATGAAGTGATGCAATTGTTGATGCAGAAACAACCCGATGGTCGCGATCAATTGAAGCAATTTCTGACTGATGCCGAGTTGACCGCCTTCCTC
>CAIJTL010000699.1 GCA_903823545.1 uncultured Planctomycetaceae bacterium | reverse complement strand
ATAAAAAAGCCCGCCGAAGATCGGCGGGCTTTTCGTTGCGGGTAACACAAGACTGGGACCGGAAGACTCCGGTTCTCTCTCCCTCACTCGCGGTGCCGCAGCATTGTCAGTGGTCCGTTGTCCGTTGTCAGTGGGCGTCACATCAACGGACCACTGACGACTGACAACTAACAAATTTCCATCAACGCAATCGAACTTGAAAGCTAATCACCCCTCCGGTGTGCCCCTTCAGCGGACTATCCAACTCAAACCGAATCACTTGGCTTCCTTCGCCATTATCGTCCACGTGAGTTGAGCCTTGTTGGTCGGAAGTTGCCGAATCGTCGATGTATTCGAGGCGCGGCGTCAGGTTGTCGATGATGCGGACGTGCTGAAGTTCTCGATCACCGAGGTTGTCGAAGCGGATCGTGAAGGTGATCACGTCACCCGGCTTGGCAGAGTCTTTGTCGGCCAACTTGACGATGCGAAGTGTGCCCGGCTTCTTGTGCTTCTCTTCGATGCCCACCACCTCCGCGACTTTGAACATCGCATAAACTTCTTGACCGCCCGTCTGGTTTGCCATCACGACAGGGTTTAGCTCGCGAGTCCATGTTCCCGCAGCAGCCACGCCACCGTTCAAGCGAGCGATCTCAGATTGACGGTATTCACCGTCTCGCAGGAATTGGACGTCTTCATACAGATTCAACAGCTTTGTGTGTTGTGCAAGATTCTTTGTCCCCGACACATCACAGCGAGTCGCTTTCCCAAGTAACCCGCCCGCTCGCGATCGCATTCGGACACCTTGCACTCGGTCACGTTGCAAGTTCGTTTTGCCAGCCATTTGTGAACGAAAACCAGCACCGTGGACTTGGTCGAAGTGATTGGTAACACGTTGCACGTTGAAGTCTTCACGGACTCCGTTGACTGATCGCACGGCGGCAAATCGAGGAGCGTAGATCGCCACTCGATTAGAAGCCTTCACGCGACGATTTCCTTTGTCGTCGTGATACTCGGCGACGGTGTCTTCCGTATCCACTCCTAGCATCATCTCACGGTCGTAATGAACCGGATAACCTCGGTCGCCGCCGTCAAATAGGTATTCGTCCGGAAAGAGTTCGACCAATTTCGGGTTGGCCATCGGCCCCTTAGGTGACCCACGTTTGGTCGGCGAGTTCACTTCTTGCGCATCAGAATGAGAGGCGAGTTGTACTCGCGGTTCCGCTTCTGAGAACGTCGTCGCTTCGTCAATGTTTTCCGCGGTCACAACCTCAGATTGCTTTCGAGCGGAGCTTGTCAGAATCGGTGCGCCGTTGCCGAAGAACGGCCCATGTGTTTCATGCGGTGCGGGGAGGCGGCCACCGAGTCGAATCAGTGCGATCGGGCGGCCAGCTTTGTCTGCCTCTTCAATGAGATTTAGTCGAGCGTTGACGGTCCGAACGGAAGTGTCTGGCGTCAGCTCAAACGGCAACGCGAGCTGTGGTTGTTCGAGGTAAATCACCTTCGTCACCATTCGCCCGCCGACGGCGGCTTCAATCTCTTCGTAGTTAAACGCAATTGGAAGTGGAAAGGCGTCGGACTGTCCTGATGGCGGATGTAGGCGGTCGATCAATTCGATCGACGGGAAGAGTTCGATACCCGGAAACTCGGGCATGTCGCTCAAACGGAGTCGATACGACTGGCTCACAGCCAAGCGAACCTGTGCCGTTTCTTTGGCCTCGTCACGAGAACCCAGAAACCACGTCACACGTCCTTTTGACGGGAGTTCAACTCGCACTGGCTGAAACTCAAAACCATTGACTCGCCCTGCCGTGCGAACCCATTGGCCCCACGTGCCGGGTGAGACGCGATGATCCAAAAGTGGATAAGGTCCGGTGCCAGATGGCCCCTGTGCCTGAGTGGTCTCCGCTGAAGCGAAAATCAATCCGCAAGCCAAAGTCACACTCATCAACATCCCCACCAACCGTAAACGACGCAGCGCGTTCCACAGGTCAGCCAAGAGGCCAAGCCGTCGGAGGCAAATCAGTTCAGGAAGAATGTGCGGGCTCATAAGCATTAGCCGCGTGGAGGAGAGGTGAGAGATGTGATCGGCGGGAAGAGAGTTGTGTGTTGTTTGGTAGAGACAACCCACATTTTGGAGCAAAGCTATTTATCTCGAACGACGGACTCGGAATTTTTCTGTTCGCTTCGTTCGATCGTCGTTTTCGCATCAGACTGAAAACATCGCCGTCCCGGTGCCACAACAGCATCGGGACGGCTTTGGGATCATTCGTTGGCAATTATTGATTCACGTTCCAGTTTGGCTGAGAAAGCTCACCAGGACCGTAGATCGGGTGCTTCTCTGTGTATTCAACATGCTTGACTGGCTTCGGCAAACGGATGCCAGGATCGTGTTTGACGTCCATCAGCATGTGATCGACCGGCTTCGGAATCTCTTGTTTGGTCAGGTTGCGAACCGTGTGCGACTTGAGTCCAGCAGGAGCTCCGAAGGGAAGGTGTGGAGGACCAGGCAATCCAATCGGAGTGGACGTCACCGGCATTCCCCACATTGGCATCCCATTCATACCGGCGACAGGTCCCATCGGACCGCGACCAGGGCCGCCCATAATCATCGGGCTGGGAACTCCGGCATAGATTCCTTCCATCGCTTCGACAGGCATCGGTGGGATGATCTCACCCTTTTCACCGTCGTAGTTGTAGCTGACCGGTTGCAAGCCATCTTCGGTTTCAACCATCGGACCTGCATTGTTGGCATTCTGTTCGAGGTTCTTGTTACCAACTCGCAGCACGACCATGATCGTGCCACGGCGATCGGCTTCAGAGACCGGATCAACACCCGGATCAAGACGCGTTGAAGAGAGAGTCTCGACACCGGCAATCGCCAGTTCTTGGAACTTCGGGTCCGGCAGATAGATCACTTTCGTCACGAAGTTATTGCTTTCGATCTGATCGAGATCTTCGTCGGTCAGTTCGATCGGCACGCTGTTGTGACTCAGGTACGCATCCGTTGTTGGGTGAGCTGGATAGACCTGCAAGGTCGGGTACAGCGTCAGGCCGTCGCGGCCAGTGATCGACGCCAGCTTCAAGCGGTACGTCGCGGCTTGATTAAACTCCCAGCGAGCCGGAGAGACCAACTGGTTCTCGGCGTAGCCAGGGCCAATCTTCCAACCAATCTTCATTCCAATTGGACCAACGAACCGGACTTGCGTCGTCGTCGCTTGGAAACTCCGAGCCATCGGAGGGGCCATCATCGGCAACACGCCAGGGCCGGGGCCATCAACCATTGGACCAGGGCGGCTCATTCTCTCCGCTGGCGGAGCAACGTACTCCCCTTTGTCGATCAAACCTTGCCCATCGAGTTGGCAGCCGAAGCAGACAACCACCAAGGTCCCAAGTGCCAGAAAGTAATATCTCATCGCGAGTCCCTTCGACCTGAGACGGTCACTCTGCCCCGACTGGGGTCGCCCTGCAGACAAGCTGGAACTAGAATTCTGCCGCTTTCGCGATTTGGCTTCCGTGGCTTTCACAACCGTCACCAACTCGCGAACTCCGACTGATCCGACTCACCGCGAGTCGGCCAAACGAGCCAAAACTCGTTCGGTGTCCGGGAGTTAATTTCGGTTCTCGGCACACTGAATCTTTGGCAAATCCGCTACGTTCGGAACAACATGAAAAGTCTTCCTAGCTTGACTTTGGCTGCAATCGCCTTGTTGGCAATCAGTTACAGCGTAAACACAGCCGCTTTGAGAGGTGCGCAAGAAGACTCTCCAAACGGGGCAAAGGCCGAAAAGCAAAGCGCAGATTCGGGAAAAAAGGCCGGGAACGCTTCCAAAAAGGAGCAATCCCCAGACGAACCTGGACCAGAATCACCGGAAGCAAAGGCTGTATTGGAGCAGGTCCGCCAGCGGCTTAAGTCGTATCGATCGATCACCGCCAGGTTGCAAGAGTCGGTCTCTCTTGGGAGCCGCCGCTTCACCGTCAAAGGGGCCTATTGGCAGGGGGCTGATCTGAAGTTGCGGCTCGAATTTCAGGTCAAATTGGGAGACACCGAGGGCTCGGTTCGCGAAGTCTGTGACGGGCAGGTGCTGTGGACTCAGCATCAAGTCGGGGCTGAAACGCGAATCACTCGCCGCGACGTCAGCCAAATTCAACAAGCTGCTGCCGGAGCCGGGCTGACCGACAATCGATTGATTGTGGAACTCGGGTTCGGCGGCCTGCCGGGCTTGTTCGCGTCGATTGAAAAATCGATGAAGTTCGACAAGTACAAGGAAGAGTCGACCGACGGAAAAAGTGTCGTTGTCTTGGAAGGTGGCTGGCGGCCTGAAATGCTGAAAACCTGGAAGCGAGATAACTCAAAAGCTCAGCTTCCCGATTACGTTCCGGCTCGGATTCGGATTTATCTTGATGCAGAAACGCTCTTCCCGCGTCGAATCCTCTACCTCAATCGGAATGCCGAACAAGTCCTCCGCCCGATGGTCAGTCTCGACTTCACCGAGGTTCAAACCAACGTTCCCGTTCCCGCCGACGCATTCAAGTTTGTCCCGCCAGAAGGTGTCTTTCCTGTCGATCTGACTCAGGAGTTCTTGGACCAAATCAAACAACGCCAATTGGGCGGCTCGGTTCGAGAGAAATAGGCATCGCCTGTTTGCCAGCGAGTTTCATCATGCAGCCCGCGCCAGAATTGAAACTCGAACAAGAAGTTGACGACGGCCAGTTTCGGCTGGACGTCATCGTCCCGAGTTGGATGCTCTCGATCGCCGCACACGTTGTGATGTTCAGCGTGATGGCGGTGATTTTGCGTGGCTGCCACTCGTCTGGATCGGTTGGCCCGAAAGCGGGAGACGGGACGTTCCGAGAGGTCGGGCTACACATCAAACGCGAAGCCTCGCCCGATCGCTCAAACCAAGATTCTGCGGCCCCTTCACCCAATGAAGCGATGACTCGTGATGATGGGAAACCACAACCAGAAACATCGCTCGTCGGCGATGACAACGCGGTGAGCGAATTACTGAGTCGGCCATCACAGTCGGGATTGCCGCTCCTTGGCCCCGGCCCAGCGGCCTCATTGCGAACTCCGTCGAGTGCCACTGACCTCATCAAACCATCGGGCAAACGTGGCGGCGGTGACGAATCGTCGGGGCTTGGTGAGACCTCCTTCTTTGACATCGCGGCCCAAGGAAATCGTTTCGTCTATGTCGTCGATCGCTCCGGCAGCATGTACGACCACAACGCCATTCGAGTTGCCAAGGAAGAGTTAGTCGCCAGCCTCGCGGCGCTCGAACAGACTCAGCAATTTCAAGTCATCTTCTACAACACCGAACTGATTGAGATGCGAGGTCGCGACGACAAAGCTCAGATGCAATGGGCGACGGAGATCAATCGGACGCTCGCTCGCCAATTCATTTCCGGCATTCAGCCAGACGGCGGAACCGACCATATTCCGCCGCTTCGCAAAGCTCTGAGATACCAACCGGAGCATCTCTTCTTCCTGACCGACGCCGATCAACCGCAATTATCCGCTCGCGAGTTGAACGAGATTCGCGTGGCCAACGGCGGTCGCACGAAGATCCACTGCGTTGAATTCGGCAAAGGAACGGAAATCAACGCGGACAATTTCCTCAAACGCCTCGCCCGCGAAAACGGCGGCACCTATCGCTACCGCGACGTCACACGATTTGATCGCCGTCAGAAGTAGACGATGCGCTCGATTCAGGCCAAATCAAGCATCGCATCCCTGGTACAACGACCAAAATCAGCCGGTTGCCGCCATGAGACTTCGATTCCGAGTAAACCGTCCGATCGGCAATTCAGTGCATTTCTTGTTCGGCCTTGT
>CAIJTL010000698.1 GCA_903823545.1 uncultured Planctomycetaceae bacterium | reverse complement strand
TCCGCAACACGAGCAGAGCGCGGTTCATGTTCCATCGCCAGCGAAGTTGGAACAGCGGGATTTGTAGGATCGCTTGCTCCAAAAGATTCTTCGCATTCTCGCGTGTGAGCAGCGGAAACATGCTTTCTAATGGAAACGAATGCTGTGGTCCGAGTGACAAGATGAAGCCGTCGTCGTCCGCCGTCGCTTGCAGTTCGAAGTCGAAGGAGCGACAGAATCGCTTCCGCATCGCGAGCCCCCACGCTTTGCAAACGCGAGCCCCGAACGGTGCGTGAATCACCATCTGCATCCCGCCGCTCTCGTCGAAGAACCGCTCAAAGACGATCCGCTTCTGATTTGGCACAAGCCCGATCGCGGCTTTCTGTGCGGCGACGTAATTCGCAATCTGTTGAGCGGCCCATTCGTTCGCGTTCGTTTCCTGCTGAAGCCAATCGACCAAATTACCCGAAGCGTCAGTGAGGTCGGAGGCTTCACGCGACTCCGAGCTCGGAACGTCAGGGAGCGCCCGCCCTCGCTCACGCTTCGGGTTATTGAGGCGAGTTTCAATATCCTCTCGCAGTCGCGACACCTCTTCCGACAACTCCCACGTCCGGCCCGGAGCTTCGCCGCGCCAAAACGGGATCGTCGGCGGTGCGCCTCCGGCGTCAGTGACAACAACATCGAGCCCGCGAATTCCCTGAAAGCGCCACGAGGTTGTTCCCAGCAGAAAGATATCGTTTCGTTGGCTTTCCACCGCGAAGTCTTCGTCGACCGATCCGACAGTGACACCGTCGGGGTCCGCGATCACTCGGAATGAACCGATATCAGGAATCGCACCGGCGTTCATTGTCGCTGCGATTCGAGCTGCCGGGCGAGCTTTCAATCGTCGTTTGACTCGATCGTGATGCAGGTAGACTCGACCGCGGCCGCTCGTGTCAGTGATCCCTTCGGCCATGATTTGCACGACCGAATCAAACGCCTCGCGAGTCAGATTGCGATACGGGTACGCTCGCCGAAACGTTTCAAACAGCTCGTCCGACGACCATTCTTCTTCAGCCGAAACTTCGGCAACGATTTGCTGTGCGAGGATGTCGAGCGGCGCTTCGGGGATCGGGACCACATCGAGCCGGCCTGATCGAATTGCTCGCATCAGAGCCATCCCCTCCATCAGTTCATCGCGTGTCAGCGCGAATAACCGACCTTTTGGAGTTGCCGCAACCGCATGGCCCGCTCGACCGATTCGCTGCAAGAAGGTCGCAATCGAGCCGGGCGATCCTAACTGAATGACGAGGTCGATGTAGCCGATGTCGATCCCCAGTTCGAGCGAGGCGGTCGCGACGATCGCCTTGAGTTCCCCCGCCTTCAATCTCCGCTCGGCTTTGAGTCGCATGTCGAACGACAGCGAACCGTGGTGGCAACTGATGGCGTCTTCGCCCAGCATCTCCGTCAATTGATGAGCAACTCGTTCCGCAAGACGTCGAGTGTTGACGAAGATCAGTGTGCTGCGATGCGAGTTGATCAGTTCGACAACGCGCGTGTTGATCTCCGCCCAATGTTCGTGCGAGCAAACAGCTCCGAGTTCAAGCTGCGGCACTTCGATGGCGAGATCGAGGTATCGCGAATGGCCGACGTCGATGATGGTGCAGGGGAGGGCGGAGGGCGGAAGGCGGAGGGCGGTAAGGGGCTCAGCAAGATCGAGGTCTTCTGTTGTTTGAAATGGCAAAGCAAGCTGGCCGGCGCGAACGCTCGCAAGAACCTCCAGTCCTCCGCCGTCCGCCGTCCGCCGTTCGCCTTCCGTCCTCCCCACGAGAAACTCGGCCATCCGTTCGATCGGTCGCTGTGTTGCCGACAGGCCGATTCGTTGCAGCGGCTTCTTACAGAGTGCCTGTAAGCGTTCCAGGCTGAGTGAGAGATGCGAACCTCGTTTATCGCGGACGAGAGCATGAATTTCGTCAACGATCACCGTCTCTGTTTTTCGGAGAGCGGCTCGCCCTTTGGGAGACGTGAGCAGCAAATACAGCGACTCGGGCGTCGTCACCAAAATGTGAGGAGGTTTGCGAACGAGTGACGCTCGCTGCGACGACGTGCTGTCCCCGGTTCGGAGGCCAACGGTGATCGGTGTCGGCTTTTCTCCTTGAATAGTTCGCAACCCGGACTGTTCGACCAATTCCGTGATCTCGCGTAATGGCAATTCGAGATTCCGGTGCATGTCGTTGGACAACGCTCGTAGCGGCGAGACATAAACGACTCGAATGCCGTCGCTCAACTTTGCTTTCAACGACCGCTTCAGTAGCCGATCAATCACCGCCAGAAACGCGGTCAACGTTTTACCGCTTCCGGTCGGGGCCGCAATGAGTGTGTGTTCGCCTGCCGCGATCGCTGGCCAACCAAGCCGCTGAGGCTCAGTGGGGGCGTTGAACCGCGAGCGAAACCACTGCTCAATGATTGGGTGAAATCGGGACATTGTTGATGGGGGCATTGAGGGACGCGAAGACTGATTGTTTCGGAGCAAGTCTACGTCCCGCCGCATGGGCCTACCAGCAGTCAAGTGTGGCAGGGCGAGCACGGCAAGACGCGAGTTTTCCTGCCACACGCCCTCGCTTGCGCTTCGAGTTAGTTTGTCGTGGCGCTTGCTCGAATTGAATAACTTGCTTGCCCTGCCAAGTGCGACACGGCTGGCTAATTTGTGAAGCGGCGTGATTCGTAGGGTGGGACCAGCGATAGCGCCGGCCCACCAAGTCTCGATCAAATGGTGGGCCGGCGCTGCGCTGGTTGTAAAGACCGGGGACATAGGTGGCGCGCGTTCGGGGACATGGGTGGCGCTTCGGTACTCTGGCGACTTTCTCGAAGTAGAGGTGTCGCGAGATGTCCTGGAAAGTGTCGGATGT
>CAIJTL010000697.1 GCA_903823545.1 uncultured Planctomycetaceae bacterium | reverse complement strand
CTTAAGGCCAACATCGCGAGCGGCACCAAACACATGGCGACACCCGATCTGCTGGATTTTGAAAGTCTGCTGAAACCCATTTCGGAAGGGGCTCCTTCCGGCGAGGACTTGAAGTGGGACAGCGTGTACGAGGAAATCAAGGCCGCTCGTAAGCAGGGTAATCGCGATCTCGTGGACGATGGTGCCGAAGAAACGCCCCCGAATTGGTTGCTGATTATTGATCAAGCTTCAACGGCAATCGCAGAGCGATCCAAGGACTTGATGCTGGGGGCGTGGCTGACCGAAGCTCTGATCAGCCAGCATGGCTTCGCTGGCTGTCGCGATGGTTTCAAACTGCTCAACGAATTGCTCGAACAATTTTGGGACACGGTTTATCCACTGGTGTCCGAAGACGGTGACTTGGAAACGCGATTGGCTCCACTGGTTTGGTGTACGACTGGAGATCGCGGCGGAAAACTTCCCATCCTCATACGACAGTCGCCGCTGATCCCCCGAAATGGCGAGCAAGTCTTCAACTGGAATTTTTGGGAATCTGCTTTCCGAATCAAACCCAAAGGGGAAAAAGAGGACGAAGGAGCGTTCGCGTCTCGAAAGCAACGCTCCGACGAGCAAGCGAAGGAATACCAAGAGGCGATGCGTGCCGCGCCACGCGAAACGATTCAAACTCTCGCAGACGACTTGCAAGCAACCATCGCTGAGGTGAACCGATTTGGCGACATCCTGCAAAATCGTTTTGCTCGTTTGGCTCCGGGTGTCAGTGATTTGCGTAAGCCGTTGGAGGACTGCAACGACATTGCTCAACGCGTCCTAAAAGAAAAGAGTGGCGCTGATGTTCCAACAGGTGGCGCAGAGGCAGCCTCTCCTCAAGCGATGTCCACAAGCCAACAATTCGGAGGCGGAGTTCCCAGCGGTGCGATTCAATCTCGCCAAGATGCGTTTAATAGGCTGGAAGAGATTGCCAATTATCTCCGACAGGTCGAACCGCACAGCCCGGTTTCGTATCTCGTCCAACGTGCGGTCAATTGGGGACGCATGCCTTTTGAAGATCTCCTGCATGAGTTGCTCAAGGACACCGCCGTGCATGCTCAGGTCGGAGAGCTTTTGGGCATCAAGCCACCCGTGGAATAAGCTCGATTTTGTTGCGTGAGGCACGGCGGAATAACGCCGTCAAGTATCATTACCCATCAGAAAGGAACGGCAGTCATGGCCAAAGAAAGTCTGCAGCATAAGTTGGATCGGGTCCGCAAACCGCGCGTTCAAATCACGTATGACGTGGAAGTCAACGGCGCGATGCAGTTGAAGGAATTGCCCTTCGTGGTCGGTGTTATGGGGGACTTCTCTGGCAAGCCAGACAAGAGTCTGCCGCCAATGAAGGACCGTAAGTTCGTGGAAATCAATCGAGACAATTTCGACAAAGTCTTGTCTGGCATGACGCCGCGATTGACGTTCCGAGTGGACGACAAACTGAGCGGCAAAGAAGGCCAAGAACTCGGCGTTGAGTTGCGATTCAACAGCATGGATGACTTCAAGCCCGGCAATGTCGTGAAGCAAGTCGAACCACTTCGCAAATTGCTGGAACTGCGCGACAAGTTGTCTGACCTCAAGAGCAAGATGGACGGCAACGACAAGCTCGAAGGGCTGCTGGACGACATTCTGAAGAACACCGGTACTCGCGAAGAGTTGGCTAAAGAACTTGGCTTGGACCAACCTCCCGCCGCTGAATAACAACTTCCGTAGGAAGCGTTAGTGAGGGCGAACGCTTCTCAGAACCTCGATTGCAGGATTCTCGTCGCCGGGAGCGTGTGCCCTCGCTCACGCTTCGGGTTAGTTTCACTTCACTCCTGAAAACCACGGATAGGAGCTACCACAATGAGTACGCAAGAAGCCAAATCTGGAGCAGCGTCGCAAACAACGACGGAAGGTGAGTCTCTGCTCGACAGTATCCTGAGCACAGGCTTTAAGGCCCGAAACGATGAATCCCGCGATATCGGCAAGGGACTGTTGAAAGAATTCGTCGGTCAATTGCTCGATCCGAAGATGGTCGTCGGCAAGGACACGTTGAAGACGATCAACCTTCGCATCGCCGAAATCGACCGCCTGCTCTCCGCCCAACTCAATGAGATCATGCATCATGAAGATTTCCAGAAACTGGAAGCTTCCTGGCGCGGGTTACACTATCTCGTCAGCCAGTCGGAAACCGGTGTTTCTCTCAAGATTCGTGTCTTGAACGCGTCGAAGAAGGACTTGCTGAATGACCTGGAACGAGCAAGTGAGTTTGACCAAAGCGCGCTGTTCAAGAAGGTCTACGAAGATGAATACGGCATCTTCGGCGGTGCGCCGTATGGCACGCTGATCGGCGACTACCAATTCGGTATCAATCAACAGGACATGGCGCTCATTGAACGCATCTCGAACGTCGCTGCGGCTGCTCACGCCCCGTTCATCGCGGCTGCCGATCCAACGTTGTTTGGCTTGGATAGCTTCAGCCAATTGGGCGAACCACGCGACTTGGCCAGCATCTTTGAACGCAAAGAAGCCGGTTATGTGAAATGGCGTTCGTTCCGAGACTCACCGGACTCACGCTATGTAGGTCTCGTATTGCCCCACACACTGGGACGCTTGCCGTACGACCCGGCTGACAATCCCGTCGAAGAGTTCCACTATGAAGAAGATGTCGATGGCACGGACCACAACAAGTATCTGTGGTCCAACGCGGCCTACTCGTTCGGCACACGGATCACCAGTTCATTTTCTCAGTGCGGTTGGCTCGCCACCATTCGTGGTGTCGAGGGGGGTGGATTGGTTGAAGGACTTCCGACTCACACTTTCAAAACGGACGATGGCGATGTCGCTTTGAAGTGCCCCACGGAGGTTGCGATTACCGATCGTCGCGAAAAAGAGCTGGCCGATTTGGGCTTCATCTCGCTGGTGCATTGCAAGGGGACCGACTACGCCGCCTTCTTCGCTGCTCAATCGGCTCAGAAAGCACAGAAGTACTCGACCGACGAGGCCAACGCGAATGCCCGGCTTTCAACCATGCTGCAATACATCCTCTGCGTGTCTCGATTCGCGCACTATTTGAAAGCGATGGCCCGCGACAAAATTGGCTCGTTCATGGAACGTAGTGAATGCGAAACATGGCTCAACAACTGGATCAACCAGTACACGATCTCCAACCCCGAAAGCGCGGGAGCGGAAATGAAAGCCAAGCATCCACTGCGGGAGGCGAAAGTCGTTGTGCAAGAGGTCAAAGGCAAACCCGGCTGTTACGAGGCCGTGGCACATCTTCGACCACATTTCCAACTCGACGAGTTGAGCGTTTCACTGCGACTGGTTGCTGAGTTGCCGGAAGCAAAAGGAAAATAATTTCGGAAATGATTTGAGAATCTTCGCAACTAGCGAGAGAACAAATCGAAAACCTTGCTCAGACAGTTCCCGCGGAATTGATCAAAACGCTGAGTTCCCAACCCAAATCACGGTTTCTTTCATCAAATCACAAGGAGCACGATCATGGCAGTTGACATGTTTTTGAAAATCGACGGCATTAAGGGCGAGTCGCAGGACAAGAAGCACAAAGACGAGATTGATCTGATGTCCTGGAGCTGGGGCGCATCCAACGCTGGCTCACACTCAGCAGGCGGCGGCGGCGGTGCTGGTAAGGTTTCAATGCAGGACTTTCATTTCACGATGCAACTCAACAAGGCCACGCCAGAATTGATGCTGGCATGTGCGACCGGCAAACACATTCCGTCTGCCGTACTCGTTTGCCGCAAAGCGGGCGGCGAACAGCAGGAATATCTGGAGGTCAAGTTCAGTGACTTGCTGGTCTCGTCTTACCAGACTGGCAACGGCAGTGGGGGGGACATCCCGGTTGAGTCAGTTAGCCTGAACTTCAGCAAGATCGAGTATGCGTACAAGCCTCAAGACGACAAAGGCAAGCTCGGCGCTGCCGTCAAGGCCGGCTACGACTTGAAGAAGAACACCAAGGTTTGAACCATCCTGGCGGAAATCATCCGGCCTTTGAAACCGTTGTTGGAGATCGCACGGGGACAGGGCAATTGCTTCGGTTGTCGCAATTGCACCTGTCCCTCTTTTCTTTTCGGGAGGAATAATGCCTTCAGTTGTAGCTGTTTGCGATATCAGGACAATGAACGTAATGAAGGGGGCATATCCTAAATATCGAAAAGGTGAGGATCATCCGTCTGGCGCGCTCTGGGTTGGTACAGACACGAGCATCGAGACGATGGTCTTTATGATTGGCCATTATGCGAATAAGGCAAAGCTGACGATTCTTCGTATTTTTGCG
>CAIJTL010000696.1 GCA_903823545.1 uncultured Planctomycetaceae bacterium | reverse complement strand
AATCGTGATGGTCGGATACTCGGACAGCACCAAGGACGGCGGTTATCTCGCGGCCTGCTGGGGACTCGATCGAGCCCAAGACGCGCTGCACAAGACCGCCGCCGCTCGCGATGTCCGACTGACGTTCTTTCACGGCCGAGGCGGCTCGCTCGGTCGCGGCGGTGGCCCGGCCGCACGCGGCATCTTGTCGTTGCCGCCCGATGCGCTGGGTGGTTCGCTCCGTCTGACCGAACAGGGGGAAGTCCTCGCCGAACGCTACGACGACGTTCATGTCGCGTATCGGCATCTGGAACAAGTCACCTGGGCCACGCTCGTCGCCAGTAACATTCCGCTCCCAACGATCCGTCCCGAATGGCGTGAGCTGATGGAGTCGCTCGCCGCACGTTCGCTGACAACGTACCGCGATCTGGTCGACACGCCGGGCTTCATCGAGTTCTTCGGCGAAGCAACACCGATCGAAGAGATTGAAAACTTACCGATCGCCTCGCGACCGTCACGACGAACCGGCAAACGCACGCTCAACGATCTGCGAGCCATCCCGTGGGTCTTCGCCTGGACGCAGAACCGCTGTTTGATTCCTGCGTGGTATGGCTTGGGGAGTGCGTTGTCCGACGTGAAATACAACGACCGCTTCGGCTGGCAAACCATTCTAGAGATGTACCGCCAGTGGCCCTTCTTCCAAGCCACCATCGACAACGCGGCGACGGCACTCGCCAAGGCCGACATGTACGTCGGACAGTGCTACTCAGAACTTTGCACCAACGCGGAACAACGTGGCGCGATTTGGAGGCTCATCGCCAGCGAACGGGACCGCTCGCGCCAAGCGATCCTCGACATCGTCGGCGGCTCGGAACTGCTGGCAACGACTCCCTGGTTTCAAGGTTCCATCGAGGTCCGCAATCCGTATGTCGATCCGCTGAACTTGATCCAAATCGAACTGCTGCGCCGACGGCGCCAACTCAACGGTGCAGCCGATGACGAAGAACATCAGCGACTCCGCGAGCTGTTACGCCTCTCCGTGCAAGGCGTCGCTGCGGGGATGCGAACGACGGGATGAGAGGCAGACGAGTCGCACGATCCGCGGATCGCCACCTTTCACCGCGCCGCGGCGAACGACTTTGATCTCAGAATCCGCGCGGCTTGCAGTTCCGGTGCCACAGATTGTTAGCTGACATCTTCCGTGAGAGAGAATACTCCTGCAATCAGCTTGTCTTCTGAATCAAGGAAGTCAGTTTCGTATGCTACGGGAAATAGACCAACCGGCGAACAGCCCAGTGCTACCGCCATACGTGTCAGTTCTTTGTCGTTCAGATCGCCGAGGATTCCGTTACGGCTGAAGCAGAATTCATCTTCATTGATGAATATTGAAAGGACCGACGCGTCCTCATTCATTACGTGGCCGACAAACTTACGGCCATCTTTGGACGTGATCCTCGCATGAATGTAAAGCCGCATTCGTTCTGGTAACGGGTATGGCCGTAGGATGGGGTATGCACAGTGGTCATTTCCCGTGTGGATGCGATCAAGTTCAGAAGCGAGCCACTTCGGATTAATCCCCCACGCAACGATTTCTTTGCGTTCCTCGAAGTCGTAGTGCTCGGACCAGATCGGGTGCGATTCAAAATGATGCTTCGATAGCGCGCTCATCGGCACCAGAGTAAAAACATCCGGTGAGTATTGAGCAGTGATTGCCATTGCCAGCTAAAGTCTTATTGAGCAGCGTGCCGCTTAACTCGGAACCGCACTGGTGGCTGGTCAATCTGTTGGGTGAGAAGAATGCCGAAGAACGCCGAGAGAATCAATCAATTGGGTTGAGATTTTTCAGATCACGTTGGCGTGTTAGGCACCACGTGGCTCTCGATGAGATATTTTGGTTACCTCCGAAATCCGTATCGCTCCCTAACGGTCGTGGTACAGCAAAACATCTCGCGGGTGGCCCCGGTTGGGGCAACCGGGGTGCGCAGCACAAGAAGCTCGGAGTTGATGTCGAACCGATGTGGGGGCGAGTTTTTGAATTGGACGCGCCGCGCGGGTTTCTTGTTCTGCACACCCGGCCTGTTCCAGGACGGGCCACCCACACCTAACGCTTCGCATCAGCGGGCCGGCGCGAGATGCGTTGATTTCAAATCCTACCCGACCGCCGGCTCCGTTGCATGCGATTGTTATGCGATGATTGGTTTGCGACTTCGAAACAGTTTGGATGTACCAAATCGGATCCCCGTTAGATTCACGCTCTCAATCGCTTGCCGCAAGGTGTGAGACACAAAGAAGTAGCCGAATCGTATTGGAGTATAGATGGGAATGACATCCAATGCCAAAATCTCGTCTCTCGATTCAAGCAGTTTTTCCGCGTCTTGAATAGTTGTGGTTTCGGTTAGGTCGGTGGAGACTTGTGGAAGATGAAGGTACGAGTAGCCATCGACAGACTTACCACGTTGAACGACCGGTAGCTGATACAGCCGATGCGGTGGCAAAGTGAACTGCAAAATCAGGTCACGAAAGCGATCACTGATGATCCAACCGACGTGTGGAATTGGCGCCGATGCAATCAAGTCGAGTCGTGTTGCATTTGATTCGAAGTGGACATGATGAAAATCGGGCTCGAAATCAGCAAGTT
>CAIJTL010000695.1 GCA_903823545.1 uncultured Planctomycetaceae bacterium | reverse complement strand
ATTCCTAGCCGAGAGATATCGCAATGCAGGCCACTACAAAAGTACCGCCTTGCTCAGAAGGGCGTTCAAACGCCAACGCCCAAATTGCCCAAGCCCGACAGAACGAGGCCGCGCGGAAGCTGTTACAGGACTGGTTGAGCGACACCTCCGGCTACGACGAACAAGCTTGGCCGCAGGCGAAGAAAGTGATTGAAGAAAACCGACTCTCGCCCAGGAGCCGGTTCGATGATTGAGGTCATCGTCTTGGATTCGGGACCGGTCGGACGGCTGGTACATCCGCGACTCAACACCGAGGTCTCGGCTTGGTTGGATGGGCTTTTGGCGGCGGGGGTCACGGTTTATCTCGCCGAGATTGTTGATTACGAAGTTCGACGTGGATTGCTGGCCGCGAACATGGACCGGTCTCTGCAACGGCTCGATCAATTCAAGGCCGCATTGCCGTTTCTGCCCATTAACTCGGACGTCATGCTCGAAGCGGCGGAGTTGTGGGCCAATGCTCGTCGAGGCGGCTATTCCGTCGCGGCCCCGAAAGAGTTGGACGGCGATGTGATCCTGGCCGCTCAATCCCAAGAAGCCGGAGCGATCGTCGCGACCGAAAACGTCGGGCATCTGAGCCTGTTTATGGATGCTCGCCGTTGGCAGAAGATGACTTTGGAAGACGATCAGGTTCTCGGAGATGAACAATGACCACTTCATTGGCTGAAATTCCCGAAACACGGCAGGAGTCTGTTCCGTCTCGTGCGGGCAACTTTGTCGAGATGGCGAATCGGCTGGCGGAGCAAAGTCGAGTGGATGCGGCGCTCGATCTGATTTTCGCCAGTGTGGATGAGACGTTTCGGCGCGGTGACTTTTCCGATTGCGACCATCTGTTACAGCATCTGGCGGTCGGTGACTTTGACACGGACGTCTTGCTTGGATTGTTGACAGCGACACTCCCCGGCAGATCGTTGCTGCCGTCCCGACCAGATTTCTATTCGCGAACGGAAGCCGAGATTCATCGTCGTGGCGAAATGGAGCTGGGGCTGTTGACGGGACTTGATTGATTTGATGTCCGTGCATCTGCGACTCAATCATGATCGAATCGGAGAGGGCCACGATGAAGCATCGACTTGTAGGATTGTTGCTGACTGCATTCATGCTGACAGGCTCGGCGTTCGCTGCCGACACCTTGCCGGAGCAAGCCGCATCGGCTTTGAAGCGAGCCGTCGAGTTCTATCACGGTAAAGTCGCGGTGCATGGCGGGTACGTCTATCGGTATTCGGACGACTTGGCGAAGCGCGAAGGGGAAGGGAAGGTCGAGAACGAAAAAGTGTGGGTGCAGCCGCCGGGGACTCCGTCGGTGGGGATGGCCTATCTCGAAGCGTATGAGTTGCTCGGCGAGGATTACTTGCTGAAGGCGGCTCGCGATGCGGCGGAGTGTTTGATTCAGGGGCAGCTTCGGACCGGCGGTTGGCGTGAGTCGATTGAGTTTGATCCGAAGGAGCGGCGGAAGTTTGCCTATCGAGTCGAGAAGGAACGCGAGCGTCAGAACAACCACACGACGTTCGACGATGACAAAACGCAGTCGGCCATGCGGCTGCTAATGCGGTTGGATCAGGTGTTGAAATTCAAGGACGAGAAGTTGCACGAGGCGAGCTTGTTCGCGCTCGACAGCGTCGTGAAGGCTCAGTTCCCGAATGGCGGTTGGGGGCAAGGCTACGATGAATTCCCAAATCCGGCGGACTTTCCGGTCAAACCGGCGAGCTATCCGGAGTCGTGGCCGCGGACGTATCCGGGCGGGAATTATTGGTATTTTTATACGCTCAATGACAACGCGATGGCGGACACGATCGACGCACTGTTGCTGGCCGGGAAAATCTATGGCGAGCCGAAGTATCGCAACGCTGCCCTCAAGGGAGGCGAGTTCCTGATTCTTGCGCAGATGCCCGAACCGCAGTCGGCTTGGGCTCAACAGTACGACTTCGACATGCATCCGTGCTGGGCTCGCAAGTTCGAGCCTGCCTCAATGACCGGCGGTGAATCGCAAGGAGCGATTCGCATTTTGCTGCGGTTGTTCATCGAGACGGGCGACAAGAAATTCCTCGTTCCGATTCCCAAAGCGTTGGACTACCTCGAACGATCCGCTTTGCCGAATGGGAAGTTGGCCCGGTTTTACGAACTGAAGACGAACAAGCCGCTGTATCTTACGAAGACCTACGAGCTGACTTACGACGATAGTGACGTGCCAACTCACTACAGTTTCACTGTGAGCAGTAATCTGCCACAACTTCGCCGTGAATATGAAGCGACTGCGAAGTTGCCTGAGAAGGAACTCGCCGTTCGCCGTAATGAGAAGTCATCTCTCCCGAAGTTGTCACCGTCCTTGGAAGCACAGGTCAAGGCGGTGATCGAGTCGTTAGACGAGCGAGGTGCATGGGTCGTAGACGGGACACTCAAGTATCACGGCAAGAAGGATCAGACTCGGCGAGTCATCGACAGCGAGACCTTTATTCGCAACATCGGAACGCTTAGCCGGTATCTGGCGGCGGTGAAGGGATCGTAAGAATCCAGCGAGATGTTGCCTCAGACCTGCGAACACTCGGAAAGCTAATCATCACTGGGACATCGACGGCTCTTCTTGCGATTCTCACCATGTCGCGATGTTCGGATTGAAGTGTTGCCAGCAGACTATCCGACCGGACGTCCGGCCCGATTGGCTTATCGAATGGCGAGTCGTTTCGTGATCGCTGAAGCCAGTACAGGCGAGAAAGGTCCGTTCCGAGAATTGGCTAGCGGCTCGCTTCAAGTTCATGATCCTGTCATTATCTTTTTGGAAGATGAGGAACGGGAAATTGGGTCTGTGACGTTCGACGATTGGGCCGTTCAAGCCAGCATTGAGCCATCACCGACTGCGGGTTGGGGACTCCCACAGAACGCCATCGAATTCCAATTAGAGGGAGATGCCCCTAACTCTGCGGCGGACATTTGGCTCACTTTGGCAGCGACCGCCGTTGGGCGTGGTTTGGACACAGTGGGGCATTCCGCTGGGACATATCGGAACCGAATGCAGATCAGAGTTCCTTGAGCAACACTCGCACTGACT
Source organism: uncultured Planctomycetaceae bacterium (assembly GCA_903823545.1). GTDB lineage: Bacteria > Planctomycetota > Planctomycetia > Planctomycetales > Planctomycetaceae > SXKJ01. The sequence goes on along the minus strand of CAIJTL010000695.1, from coordinate 2,323 downwards.
TTTGACAAACACAGAAACGACGATGCCTGTCACTCCCGCTGATCAACCGATTTTGCAGTCTCGATCATTGTTGTGGGCGACGTTGATTGTTCTAGGAGGCGTCATCGCTCAGGCGATGAGTTCACAGAGTTTGTTGTCGGCGGAGGTGACGGCCACGGCGTTGATGAGTCCCGGGACTTGGCGGGCGTTGGTGGTGATGCTGGGTGGGCGAGTGGCTCAAGGCAATTCCGGAGAATGGATTGCTGACGTTGATTTTCTGCCGCTGTTGTTGATGTGGTCGATGTTTGCCGCAGTCAGTGGTTTTGTGGCGGCGCTGTTGATTCGGCGGAAGACGCCGGGGAGTTGGAGCGACTCACTGACGAGCGTGGGCTTCGCGTTTGGGTGGTGGTGGGTGATGGGGGCTTGGGAGTTGTTCCGGTTGCTCGCGTTCTCATTGGGAATGGAGAGCGTCGAACAATTCTTATTGGTTTCGCCGCAGTTGTGGCAGGCCTTCGCGTTGGCGGGGTGGTTGGCTCAGATGTTGGCGGCGAGTTCATCGCCGAGCGGTGTGGAGTCAGTGAGTACTGGTCGTGACTCTTCATGGAAATGGTTGCTCGGACTTATCGCGGTTTACGTTGTCGTCTTCACGGCAATGAACTGGCGGTTGTGGTTCAATCTGCGAATACCGCATGGCGACTCGGCGATGTACGAGGAGCATCTGTGGAATCTGGCTCACGGAAAAGGCTTTCGCAGTTACTTGGATCAAGGGCTGTTTCTGGGTGAGCACATTCAGGTGATCCACTTGCTGTTGTTGCCCCTGCATTGGATTTGGCCGTCGCACTTGTTGTTGGAGTTGTGCGAATCAACGGCCTTGGCGATCGGTGCGATTCCAGTCTTTCGGATGGCTCAACGATCGACCGGCTCGTCGCGAGCGGGTTTGTTACTGGCTGCAGCCTACCTGCTGTATTTTCCGTTGCATTACTTGGATATCGAAGTCGATCTGAAGACATTTCGGCCCGAAAGCTTTTGTGTTCCGTTTTTCTTGTTTGCGTTTGATGCGTTGGAGCAGCGGCGACTCCGACTGATGTGCGTCTTGTTGCTGATCGCTCTCTCCGCGAAAGAAGACTACTCGATCATCATTGCGCCACTGGGTGTGTGGATCACGCTGCAAGGCTACTTCGGCAAGCTCGGCGGAGAGGCAAAGGATCGGCGCGGCGTTCTGCTCGGTCTTGGCATCGCGGTCTTCGGTGTGGCTTATCTCGTCCTAGGGACGCGAGTCGTCATCCCCTGGTTTCGCGGCGGGGCGGAACTGCATTACGTGAAGTACTTCAGCAAGTTCGGCAATTCGATGAACGAGGTCGTCTGGAACATGCTGACAAAGCCGAGCCTTTTGTTTGGCGAATTGGTGACAGCGGGAACGCTGATGTATGCGCTGTCGATGTTGCTTCCGATTGGCTTTATCGCCCTGCTGTCACCGAGTCGGCTGGCAGTTGGTTTGCCGTTGTTCGGAATCTTGTGCCTCAACGAATTGGCCCACGATCCGCGTCATCACTTTCACGCACCATTGGTCCCAGTAATCTTCTGGGCGACGTCCGTCGGTCTCGGCAACACTGATCACGTATGCTCGCGTCTTGCCCGATTGTTTTCCCGAGTCGCACTCCTCACCTCCTCACCTCCTCACCTCACCACCTTCACGCGACATTTCGTTTGGACCAGCGCCTTTGCAGCAGGTCTGTTCCTCAGCATGAGCCCGTTCGGCTTGTTGTTTTGGGACGCGAACGCATCGACTTCATTGTGGAAGCTGTACGCTCACGACCCGCGAGCAGATCACCTTCCCAAAGTGCTCGCACAGATTCCGCCAACGGCACGAGTCGCCTCCACCGATTTCGTACATCCCCGATTCACGCATCACGAGCGATCGTACGACTACAGCCACTACCGTCGCCGCATCGCGGGCTACGAAGACAAAGTCCCCGACGACACCGACTTCATCGTCATCGACACTCGGCACCCCTACAGCGATTTGAAATCCCCCGACCAAGTGCGTGAGCTGAAAGATCATCCGGATGTCTGGGAGCTGCTCCCGGATAAGACCGATGGCTACTTCATCGTGCTCCGCCGTTCGGTTCATTCTCCTGTGAAGTGATTCTTGCCAGTCATTGTTGTTGCCAGATGCTGTTTCATTCTTTGTGGTGCGCTTCCTCGATTGCGATTGCGGTGATGCCCGCAGCGGGGCGATGGGCTGCCTCGACTTGATTTCGCTGGTGCCCTCATAAATTGTGTCGCCAAAGAAGTTCGTAGTTCCGCCAAGTCCAACTGCCTTACGAGTGGGACTCGGTGGGAT
>CAIJTL010000694.1 GCA_903823545.1 uncultured Planctomycetaceae bacterium | reverse complement strand
GGCAGCGCCCCCCACGCTCTGCCCTCGCACTTTGAGTTCATCCCATTTGAGCACTTTAAGCTTGCAGTCGCTCGGCACCGAGATTGTTTCAAAGCTGACCATGAATTCGAGCGTCGGTAGTGAGGCGAGGGCGGCGAGAACCTTGTCCGCTTGATTTTGGCCGTTGACGAAAATGCCTCGGCATTCGCTGTGTCCGACTTGATACTCAACTTGCGCCGTCGCGAGCGGTGCGTGAAGCGGAACGTCAGCAGCGCCTGCGCTGAGCACGGCGTGGTCGGCGATGAACCACTCGACTCGGTTCTCGCTCAAGATTGCGATGCGATCACCACCAAGCACACCGAGCGAGATCAAACCCGCTGCGACTAAGTCAGCTTGTTGTCGATAGTCAGCCCAAGAAAGATCGCAATACTTACCTTGCTGCTTGTATTTCAAAGCAGTTTGGGACCCGAGTCGCTTGGCGGTTCCGCGATGTAAGTCGCAAAGGTGACGATCAGTCATTAACGAGCCTTGTGTCGGGGAGGCAACCGTCAACCCCTTGCCATCAGGGCTTTTCAGCAGAACAGGCAAGGCGAAGACAGTATGTGTTTTTGATGAATTCTGAAAGTCGCAAAGCTCGATATTGTCCCGCTTTTTGTGGGCTTTCCGACTGTTCCGAAAGACTCCTCTTGGCCCATTTAGAGGCGACTATTAGCATCCCGCCGCCAATCGCGGATTGTTGTATGTTCGGGAACACATGCCGCCGCAGCGATTAGGCAGGAAGGCCGATTTTCATGCCGCAAGCGAATGTCCGTCGCCGGCTCGATGAGCTTGAGGTTCGTCGTATCTGTGTGATTAAACCGAGCGCATTAGGGGACGTTGTCCAAGCATTGCCACTGCTTCCAGTGTTGCGTCAACGATTTCCCTCTGCGCGCATTTCTTGGGTCATCAACCACGAATTGGCTGACTTGATCGAAGGGCATCCACACATTGACGAGCTGCTCGTGTTTCGGCGCCGTGGCACCGCTCGCGACTACTTACATCTTCTGCACGAACTACGGCAGCGCGAATTCGACTTGGTCTTCGACCTTCAGGGCTTGATGCGATCCGGTGTCATGGCCGCTGCGACTCGCGCCCCTTTGAGGATTGGATTAGAAACCTCCCGTGAAGGTGCGGGGCTTGCTTGTCACGAGTCAATTTCTGGAACGGGCCGCAACGTAGCTGCATTCCAGCGCTATTGGCGAGTGGCCGAAGTGTTCGGCAGCGTTGGACAATCGCCGCAAACGATCGTTCCAATCAATGCCGCTGACCACGAATGGTCCTCCAATCAACTCGCCGGACTGAGTGGCCCAGTTTTGGCCATTCATCCGGGAGCTCGCTGGATTACCAAACGCTGGCCTGTTGAGAAATTCGCAGTTGTTGCAAATAAGGCCATGCGACAGTACGGCTTTTCGGTGGTCATCCTCGGAAGCAAGAACGAGATGCCTGTCGCTCTCGAACTTCAAAAATTGTTGCAGGGATTTGTTCCGTGGAAGCCGGTACTCAATCTCACCGGACAGACGACGCTCAAGCAGTTGTCAGCCGTTTTGTCGGCAGTCGATATTGTGCTGACAAACGATTCGGGACCAATGCACCTCGCCGCTGGACTTGGGACTCCGGTGCTTGGGGTTTTCACTTGTACGAGTTCCGTGATCTCCGGGCCTCCCGGTCCGAAACATGAACTGGTTGCTACTTCGGTCTCCTGTGCGGCAAGCTACAAGAAACAGTGTCCGCACTCAGGCCGCAAAAATCTCTGCTGCATGGACGAACTCAGTACTGAGCGAGTTTGTCAGGCCCTCGTTCGTCTGATCGAAAAATCCCAATTGCGACGAGAAGTTGCGTGACTCGGACGCCGCACATTTCCAGATCGCCACGGGGAATTTGAGCTTGGAAAACATCGTCCCGCTAACACTCATGGCCTCTGGAGAAGCCGGCATCGTGATTCAAGTGGACGGCTCCGCCGATGTCGTCCATCGCTTGGCAGAAATGGGATTGCGAGAACAGGCATTTATCCGAATGGTGCAGCCGGGCTGCCCGTGCATCATCGCGTTGAACGATCAACGTCTGAGTTTGCGAACCGACGATGATGTGGAAATCCTGATTGCACTTCGAGACGGCCAATAAAAAACGTACGGCAATTGTGACCAGGAATTGACTCGCATCATTGCCCTTCAGCCACTTTGTGATACTTTGGCAGACCGATTTTCTGGTACGAACTCGACCGAGGAATTGTCATGCTCGACATCGTGGGACGCTCTGTTCGACTTTGCGATGGTGTGAGCCGCCGCGGCTTCTTGCGGATCGGCTCGCTGGGTGCCACCGGTTTGACGTTGCCGGAAGTCATGAAGGCTCGGCAGGCAAACGCGGCAGAAGATCGTCGTGACACGGCGGTCATTCTCTTCTTTCAAGCTGGTGGCGCGTCGCATATTGACATGTACGACATGAAACCTGCGATGCCGCTGGAAGTGCGAGGGCCATTTAGCCCCATTGCGACGAAGTTGCCGGGCTTCGATGTTTGTGAGCTGATGCCGCATCATGCTCGGATCGCCGATCGGTTCGCAGTGATTCGCTCGATTAAGCACAACCTCGCAGTGCATGACGATGGAACACACTGGCTGCAAACGGGCTGGCCGCTTTTGAACGCTCGCCAAGCCGGACAGCGCAACCCAGCTCAAGGCTCTGTTGTTTCGGCACTGGCTGGCCCGCGTACCTCAGGGATGCCCGCCTATGTTGCGATTCCAGAAGACTACCGCCGTCATGCGGGATTTTACGAAGGCCCGGCCTTCTTGAGTTCACGATATGCAGCGCTCGACGCAGGTGGTGATCCGAGCCTTGGAAATTTCCGCCCACCAGAATTCAAATTACCGGCGGACGTTGTGATGTCACGACTCAATGACCGCCGTGGGTTGTTGCATGAGTTCGATCAACTCGCTCGACGACGAGATTCCGAGCCGCAGTACCAAGCGTTGTCCGATGTGCAACGCGAGGCGCTCGAACTCGTCAGCGG
>CAIJTL010000693.1 GCA_903823545.1 uncultured Planctomycetaceae bacterium | reverse complement strand
GACTCAACAAACGGTTCGACGAACGTCTTCAACCGATCCATCGCACCGTCCCAGTCCTCAACCGAGACTCGCGCCTGTGCCAACAACTCAGCTCGCCGAACTTCAAACCGCCCGTCCATGGCAGACTCCCTTCCTGGTTCAACAAAACCCGGAAGAGAATGTCCCACAAAACCTTAGACTCGATAAAGACCAACGGACAGTAGAAGTAGGGGAACTCCAGTTGCGTGGCTCAACTGCTACCGACAGAAAGTGCCCGCTTTGGAGGCCAATTTTCAACGAAACATCGCTCAATGCGACCTACACGACTTGCTCGACGATCAACACGTTGACCGCGCTGCCGTTGACCAGCAAGTGGGGTTTTAGTTGGGTCATGGGAGAAAATTGTTGCACTCAATACAACCATGTCGCCACTCCCAATCGAACCAGTTGTGCCGGAACCGGCTTTCCGGGGACGATGACCAACATGGCAATGCAGGTGACTCCATCAAGCGATCACAACGGTGGCGTTCACGCTTTGACCGGTGACGGCGCGGTCGTCCTCCCGGATGGCGTGTTATCGAGGATGCAGCTTTCGCCGTATCGCGTCCAATTGGCCGGGATTCAAACGACGGAACTGAAACAGCAAGCGATTGACGCCCTCGGCGAGTGCTTGGCGATTCCTGATTCAGCAGTCATCGACAATGGCACGACGCAAATGGTTTATGTTGAATCGATGCCAGGAATGTTCGACGGAGTGGCCGTGAAGTTGGGTGAACGAACTGGCGATCAATGGCCGGTTCGGGAAGGGCTTAAAGCCGGACAACGAGTCGCGACCTCCGGATCGTTTCTGATCGACGCAGAGCCCCGATTGAATCCAAGTCTGGCCGCCGCGTATTTCGGAGCATCGGGACGAGGAGCGAGTGAGTCGAGTACATCGACCACGCCACACTCACATCGCAAACGATCGAAGAAGGGGGCAAGCTGTCTCCCGAAGACTTGAAGCTGGCCGCACTGCAAAAGATTTGCCCGGTCACGGGGTTGGACCTCAACTCGATGGGCGGCCCACTCCCCGGTCTATACACCGTCGAAGTGGCTGGCCGAAAGGTTTTCATTTGCTGTGTCGGCTGCGAAGGGGCGTTGAAGAAGGAACCTGAGAAGCATCTGGCAAAGCTGAAGACTGAACCGAAATGAGAGAGCAACTCACGTCCCATGATTGAACGGCTCATCGAACTATCGATTCGGTATCGCGGCGTGACGATTGTTGCGGCGTTATTGTTGGGGCTATGTGGCCTGTTCGCTGTTGCGACAACTCCGGTCGATGCCGTGCCTGATTTGTCGGAAAACCAAGTCCTTGTCTTCACTGACTGGCAGGGGCACAACCCGCATGAAATTGATGAGCAAGTGACGTATCCGCTCTCGCTTCACCTGCAAGCGATCGCAGGCGTGCGAGTTGTGCGAGGATCGAGCGATGCGGGTTTCTCGCTATTGCATTTGATCTTTGATGACGACATTCGATTCGAAACGTGCCGGGCTCGCGTGCAAGAACGACTGACACTTCTTGGTGACGCTTTGCCGGCCGGAGTTACGCCCCGTTTGGCTCCCGATGCAATTCCAACGGGTCAAATCTTCTGGTACACGATCGAAGGACCGGGGCTAGATCTCGGTCGTTTACGCGACATTCAAGACTGGTATCTGCGATCGCAACTGAGTTCTGTCGCGGGAGTCGCGGAGGTGGCGAGTGTCGGCGGGTTTGTGCGGGAGTATGTCGTCGAACTCGACCTCGCGAAGTTGCGATCGCTCGGTCTTTCACCGCGTGAGATTTGTGAGGCGATCGAACATTCGCAAGCAGTGCTCGGCGGCAATGTGATCCACAAGGGGAATTCAGAATTCCTCGTGCATACAGCGAGTGGCTTCGGTGTGAGTCCCGACTCGAATCGCTCGGCGGAAGAGATTCAGCGACAGACATTATCGGATCTCGAAACTTTGTTGATCCCTTCGCACTTTATGCCGACGCGGGAGGGCGAAGCTCCTGCTGAGGCGCCTGATGCTGAGCATACTGACGGCACAAAGGCTCGGCAGGAGCCTCGCCCTCTCGGTCACGCTCCCCGTGAGAGCAGTGAAATTACGAGACGTTGCTCGCGTCACGATCGGACCAAAGCCGCGACGCGGCGTGTTTGAAAAAGACGGGAACGAAGTGGTTGGCGGTGTGGTCGCGATGCGGTTCGGGCACAACCCGCTGGAAGTAACTCGTGCGATTCGTCGCAAGCTAACGGAGCTTCGAGCGGGCTTGCCATCGGGAGTTCACATCGTCCCGTGTTACGACCGGACGCCGCTGATTGAGGGAGCAATTTCTACCGTCACGGGAACGGTTCTCGAAGCCATGTTCGGCGCGACATTGTGTGTGCTGCTTGTCCTTCGCCACTTCCGGACGTCGTTTATCATCGCAGCAACGTTACCGCTCGCGGCACTGATGTTGTTTGTGATCATGTCCGTATTGCGAGGGCTAGGAGTCGTCGACATTCAGACAAACATCATGTCGCTGTCGGGGATTGCGATTTCAATTGGCGTGCTCGTCGATTCATCGATCGTGATGGCCGAAAATGCGATGACCCATCTGCGTCACAAGTTTGGCGATGAACCCGT
>CAIJTL010000692.1 GCA_903823545.1 uncultured Planctomycetaceae bacterium | reverse complement strand
TACGACCTGTTCCTCAGCGAACAGATCGCGTACTTCATGAAACGGCTTGAGCAATTCAAAGATGTCAACGGCAGCGTGCTCGACAACACGATCGTGCTGTTTGGCAGCGGTGCCAGCACGACCCACTATCCGAAGAACCTGCCGACCCTGATCGCTGGCGGCTCGAACATGGGCCTCAAGCACGGCACTTATTGGCGTGGCAAGGACACGCGAATGTCGAACGTCTTCTTGAGCATTCTGCGATCAATCGGCGTCGAGCAAGAGTCATTCTCAGATAGCACTGGTACTGTGAGCGATTCAATCTTCTCCGCAGTGTGAGTAACTCGGCAGCTCAATCTGAATGCTCACTTCGGTCGTCGATGGAACTCGCCGTTCTTCATCACGGCCAACAAGTTCCTGCGGTCGATGAGCACTTTCGGATCGTTCAACGGATCGCCCTTCACCAGCAAAAGATCGGCGAAGAATCCAGGCTGAATCTGTCCCAATTCGTTAGGCAAATCCATCGCCGCACCGCCGTGCTTGGTCATCGTGAGCAACGCTTCCATCGGAGTGAAATCGCAATAGCGAATGAGGTGTTCGATATCACGTGCGTTCTCGCCGTGCGGAGTCACGAAGAAGCCGTAATCTCCACCGCCAAGAATTCGAATACCGCGTCTCTTCAGTTCTTTCAGACCGCTTGCGGCTCCGGCCAACTCTTCGCGAAATCCGAATTCTCGAACTTGCTCCTCAGTGAACCACTTCTCGCCAGCGTATGAGGCGGTCGCTGTGAAGCCGATGTTGGGGCTGACGAAGACCCAGTCTTTGTTTGCTTCGAGTAAGTCGATCGCCTCTTCATCTGCGAAGTTTGCGTGGTAAATCACTTTCACTCCGTGCTTCACCGCCAGTTTGACTGAGTCCGCGCTGCGGCAATGGGCACTCATTCGCTTGCCGTGAGCATGCACGACTTCGGCGGCCGCTGCGATTTCGGACTCGCTCATCACTGTCAAATGCGAAGGGGCATGCGGCACGAACGTGTCGCCGGAAATGACGAGCTTGATGATGTCGACACCTTCGCGAATCAACTCGCGAGTCATTCGTCGAAACTCTTCTGGTCCGTCGAGCGTGATCGCCATTGATGACATCTGCGGCATGTGTTGCGTTCGCATATCACCGAGCCCGCCAGTCACGGTGAGCCACGGACTCGCCGCCAATAATCTCGGTCCCGGAAACTGTCCCTTATTGATCGCATTGCGAATGACGACATCAGTTCGCGGTTTTGCAGATGCGGCGCTGATGCAACTCGTGATCCCGCAGTCGAGATAAAGCTTCGCGTTCAGCACCGCAATGAGCGTCGTCTCTTCTGGTGGAATCATCCCGATCTGCACAAGGTCAGCGGCATCATCAATACTCAAATGAGCGTGGGATTCAATCAGTCCCGGCATCAACGTCGAACCGTCGCCATCAATCACCTCATCAACGTCACGAGAAAGTTGATTCGCTCCGCGAGTGACTGCCGTGATGCGAGTCCCCTCGACCAGCACTTCGCCTGGATATGGTTCCGCTCCGGTGCAATCGAGTATCGTGACGTTCGTGAAAAGAACTCTGCTCATGGCGAATCCTCGTTTCTAAACCGCTGCGATTTCTTCGAGCAAACTCACTCTCCGATAACGTTCCGGAATCTCGCCGAAATTTCGATGAGCGATCAATTCCGCCACGATGCTGACAGCGATTTCCGGAACCGTCTGCGAGCCGATATCGAAACCAAGCGGAGCGTTGACGCGAGCGATTGCTTCCCGCGAGATCCCTTCGCGGATCAAGTCTTCGAAGATCATTTTGATCTTCCGGTGGCTGCCAATCATTCCGACGTATCGAGCGGGAGTTTCCACGAGGTGATACAGAGCTTGCTCATCATGTTGGTGGCCGCGAGTCACGATCAGACAATACGTGTTGTGATCGACGTCGAGCCCGCTCAATGCGCCATCAATGTCGCCGACGATGAGCCGTTTCGCGGCTGGGAAGCGATCTGGATTGCAGTATTGCTCACGATCATCGACGACCCACACATCGAAGTCGCAAGCGGCCGCAAGGTCAGCGACTCGTTGCCCGACATGCCCTGCCCCGACAATCAACAGCCGACAGCGTCGCAGATGCGGCAAGAATGAAACTCCTCCTGCCACATAAGGTCGCGGACGCTGTGGCAGCGGCCGAAGACTTTGCTTGATCGAATCCAGCAATTGAGCCGATCCCACGGCTCCCGCCGCGCGAAATGACGGGCCTGTGGCGGTCACCACTTCGGATTTTTCATTGATCAAATAGCGATCACCCGGCAAGCCCATCGCCTTCTCGGAATCGAGCACGATCGCCTCAGTACATCCCGTATCAGCCGCAATCACATTCATGACTTGTCGGTAATAGCTGAAGTCTGATTCTGATCTCACCGGATCGATCAACATCTTCATCCGACCGCCACAAATCAGGCCGTCGTCCCAGCCGTAATCGCTGTCGAGATTAAACGTGAGCAGTTCTGTTTCACCCTCGTCGAGCAATCGAAGTGCGCGTCTCTTCACTTCCGCCTCGACACAGCCCCCCCCCAACGTCCCCACTTGCGAGCCATCCGGAAACACAAGCATTGTGGCCCCGGCCTTCTGCGGAGTGGACCCACGAGTTTCGGCCAATGCCGTAAATGCGACAGGCTGATGTCGTGAAACCGCTTCGCTCAGTTGTTGCAACACTTGGTTCATGAGGGCTCCGCAAGAGAGTGCCGGTTGTCGTTGAGGACTTTGCTCACCACCTCGAAACAACAACGAGGGTGAGCAAGAGAACGCATTCCAAACAAAAAGGTCTTCTCACGCGAGCGAGAAGACCTTTTTTGTTTTCGTTCGTAATGGCTTCAACTTAGCCATCAGACCTGCACTGTGGATTTCATCGACTGATCGAAATCATGGTGAAGGTCAGAAATCATCAGCGAGCCGCACTCCAGATCAGACAGGTCGATCTCCAAGGACTCGCCGTCCCAATGAAATTCATCGCCACAGGAAGCGATTCCAAAATCCGCGATCACATCGTTCCCTCGGTCCATGACAATCCGCTCCTCCTGACGAAAAGTTGTCGACACAATACACCTCCCACGAATTACGAGAAAAGAAAGATAAAAACAAGTAGCCCAATCTCGATGCGGAAAGAGTTAACGAAAAATTGCGAGAGAACTGGGCGAAACACACTCATGATGAGACACAAGGTATCGAGGTCACGACTTCGATTTTCCGCCATTAGAAATCTGCGTCAGCAGAGTTCGTGTCGCAGAAAGTTCCGTCGCCAACCCCGTGACTAAGTCCGGTTTGTCAGCTCCGGGAAGCACATTCCAGGTATAGGTTTCAACTTCCAAGTGGGGCAAATACGCCAATTTGTGGACCGCCGCGAGCGCAAATTTCAAATCTTCACGAGTTGTTTCTAATGGGCCAACTCGGTCCGCGTTGACCGGCACGTGGAAATGAACTCGCCAGCAATCTGCATTCTTGAAATCGGCTGGCGGCGTGCGAGCGAGATCAGCGGTGAGATCGAGGACACTTCGGACGACTCCCGTTGCAGATTTCGCGAAGGTCTGATGCAAATATCGCGGCTCGACAAAATGTGCCAAAGCTTCACGTGCGGCAGCATTTTCACCAGGACGAGTCAGTTGCAGAGCACACGTGATATGCACTTTGTTGATCCGAATGCACTCTCGCTCCAGCGTGGCGATCGATTCGGCAACGTCTTCGAACTCGACTGATTGATGGCAGACGTCGTAGCAAACGCCAATGTATTTATTGACGGAATCAAGCATGTTTTCATTGGCGGCCCGATCTCGCAGTCGCCCAAAGAATGCGACGGTCTCCGCAGTTGTTTCGAGAACGCAGCACGGTTCCGGCTCGATCGCCAGTCGGATGACTTGGCCGGTTTCCGACTCCAAGCGAGCAAGCCGCCGTGCAAACTCAATCAGGTTACTGATGCAGTTCGACTCAAAATCGGGGGCATTCGCCAGAGCTTTGAAACCGAGTGGAACTGTCGAAAGGCTTCCTTCCGTCCCGTTTGGCATCGTTGTTCGGATCAGTTCGGCCAAAACCCGTGAGCAGTCCCACGAGTATTCGAGCCGACTCGCTTGTGTCCAATCGGGAAGATAGACGTTTTCCTTTACGCGCTCGCTGTGAAAGTCTCCGAACGGAAACGCATTGAGCGTGTAACTGCAAAGCCCAAGTTCGCTAACTCTTTCGGCAAATCGTCGAACCCGATCCGGTTCCGCGACCAATTCACGGATCACCGGCTGAGCAAGCCATAACCCTGCGGCAAGCGGCGAGCCAAATTGCTTTCCAGCAGGGACGGTGAAGTCGATCAAACCTCGCTCCACTTGGGCAATGGTTAGTCCCGGATGCAGGTTCGTGCAATAACTGAGGGGAAGCAGTGACTGTGGCATATCGGAGTGAGACGCTCAGAGAGGACGGAATTATTGCGGTCAGGATAAAAGAGTCGTGTGACGCTCAACTGAATCCGGACTTTGAAACAAACGGGCGGCCATGCTAACGGCGGCTAGATTTGAAAACTACAATCCTCCGATCGCTTGCTCGCAGTGAACGACATCGTCATACGGCAAGTAGTTTGTTCGCGTCAGAATACTGAGATGCCCAACCGAGAAACATTCTTGGGCCTCGTGGGTTAAATGATCGAGATTGCCCTGTTCGCTGCGGAGACCTGTCCGGGTGGTGAATTCCGAAACCGAACTCAGTCCCTATCAGCACGATCCCGACGTGCAATTGATGCTGCGTGCCAAGCAGGGCGATGACGCAGCGTTCGCGATTTTGGTTGAAAACTATCAGGACCGATTGGTCGCCGTGCTGTATCACATCCTTGGGAAACAAGAGGCTGCTGAAGACCTCGCCCAAGAAGTTTTTCTTCGCATTTATCGGCACCGCAAAAAGTACGAGGTCAAAGCCAAGTTTTCGACGTGGCTCTTTCGAATCGCCAACAAT
>CAIJTL010000691.1 GCA_903823545.1 uncultured Planctomycetaceae bacterium | reverse complement strand
GTGGCTCGGTCAGGAGACCGGCCACAGCGCAGTTGAGTCATTAGTCACGAATCAAATGCGGCACAAAGCGGCTGGTGTTGTGTGTGATCGGGTTTTCGTCTTCGCGCATTCCCAAGCCGCAGGCGGTGTCGCCGATGATCCAACTTCCGAGGACGGCGTAACCGCGTCCCATGTTGGCCAGCGGATGAAAGGCTTGATAGATGACGGTTTCGTCTTCGTACGGGCCTTCGGTTTCGAGTTCCACTTCGCCGCGTCGTACGAGCTGAATGTTGCTCCCTTCGCGGGACAGAATCGGCTTGCGAACGTAATCGCCGTTGAGCGGTTCCCAATCCGCAGCCAGCAAGTTTTCGTGGCCGGGAAACATCTCCCACAGCAGCACCAACAATGCTTTGTTCGACAACAGCATCTTCCACGGTGGCTCAAGCCAGCGAGTTTCGGCGGTCAGCAAGTGCTTGCCGAACTCTTCGCCGATCATCCATTCCCACGGATAAAGCTTGAACATGTTTTCGATCGGCGCCCCGTTGGTTCCGACAAACGCCCGACGTCGCGAATCAAAACCGATCGCGGAGACGTCAAGATAGTCCGTGACGATCCCACCCTGAGACGCTGTGTCTCGCAGGTAGGTCACGTTGCCGAAGTCTTCTTCATGATCGGCTGTGGCAGAGAAGCTCAGTCGCTTCAGACCATGCTTCCGCAGATACTTCCATGCGTCGATCAGTTGCTCATGCAGGCTGTTGAATTGATCGAGTTCCGGATGAACCGCTTGCAGCCAGTGCCACTGCACGACCGCCGCTTCAAACAACGCCGTCGGAGTGTCGGCGTTGTATTCGAGCAACTTCGGCGGCGTACGTCCGTCATAGGCCAGATCGAAGCGGCCAAAGAGTGTCGGCTCGTCGTTGTCCCAACTCGCCCGTACCCAATCTTGAAAGGCCGCTGGAATCCCGAAATCGTCGAGGCGATCGTCGTCGAGCACCTTCTGCACTGCTTGCAGACACATCTCATGCAGCGTGTTCGTCGCCGCTTCGACCTCCTCGATCTCAGCGAGCGAGAACTCGTACCAACCGGCTTCGTCCCAATAAAGTTCGTCGTCAATCGTGTGATACGTGAAGCCGATCTCTTCGACATCGCGAACCCAATCAATTCGTGGCGGAGCAGTCACGCGACGCATTACGAGCCTCCCGAAAAATGAGCACCCGACGACCCAAAGCCACCATGCGATACAGAGCCCGATGAATGGCTGGTGCTTGTCGATCCGTGCGACGTCGCCCCGTGAGAAATGACTGGCGATGAAGACCGGTAACTCGAACCACCAAAGATCGGCCCAAACCACGAACCGTGCGACGACCGGTAATGCGGGTGATAGCTTGAGCCGTGAGTTGTTCCGCGTCCGGCGTTCGCAGGATCGCACTTCGGCTTCTCAGGCTCACCCGGCTTCGCAGGCTGTTGGCAGTCTGCCGCCACTTGTTGGTTCATCGGAGGCGGCGGTGCCGGGCGACCACAACCAAATGCCGTCATCGCCGGGACCAGCAATGTCAGCGCCACGTTCGTACTTCGTTTCATGGCTATTTCCTTCTGTCTTACTCGCAGAGTTACAGCATCGACACGATCACGATCGCACTCACGCCCAGCAGCAACGCCGCCACAACCACACCGACCGCGACGTTCCGTTCTTCAAGCTGCTTCTCGATATCAAGCCGCCGAGTCACCAATTCAAACGCCTTGAAGCCGACCAGCATCAACACAATCCCCAACAAGCCAAACGCCGCAGTCGCCATCAACGCATCCAGCAACGCATGAATCTCCACAGGAATCGACGCCAAAACGAAAGAGTGTGACATGCAGAAAACCTCCGGTCATAAATAGTGATTGTCGAATCGCACGAGACTCACACGAGCAACGTATTTGATTCGTAGATGCCCGAAATTGACAACACCCCGACATAGAATTTCTTGGACGACACGGCTGCGGACGTCGCATCGAAATTCGTGAGGCACCATAATCAAACCACTGTCGTTTGGCCTCCGTTCAAAACACTATCAGGGATCTGCGATGCTTTCTGGCGATGCTGCGGTCACCGAAGTCACGGCTTGGCTGCGAAAGCTCGAAGCGGGACACGACCTCGCGGCCCAGCGGCTTTGGGATGTGTTTTTTGAACGATTGGTGCGACTGGCTCAAGACCGAATGCGCAC
>CAIJTL010000690.1 GCA_903823545.1 uncultured Planctomycetaceae bacterium | reverse complement strand
TGCAGTGAACTTGAAGAGCAATTCGCCCTTCTCATCTACCCGATCGAATCCTGCATTCGTCTCTTCATAGAGACGATATGCATAATCAAGCTCTACTTCATACAAGCAATCTTCGTGTGGGTTAAATTTGAGATTCCATTCGGCTGCTTTTTTCGGTCCATCAGCGTCTCTAGGATCAGGCGGAAGAAGTGGCGTCGAGAAGAGCTCAGTAAACTCCCGAACGATCGCAGTCGATGGTTCTGACATTTAATGAGCCCCGCCCTATTTGAAACAAAATGTGAGAACGAGCCCGCCGTTTTTAACCACGACAACAATCGCTGATGGGCAATTTGCTAAAGTCCCACTGAATGCTATCCAAGCTCCGCCATCCGCTTGCAAATCGCATCAGCCATTTCGCGGGTGCCGACGGCGGTGGGGTCGTTGCGGTCGGCTTTCATGTCGTAAGTGACGAACTTCCCTTCTTCAATAATGCTGGCGACGGCTCGTTCGAGCTTCGCGGCGGCGGCGGCTTCGCCCATGTGTTCCAGCATTAGCTTGCCCGAAAGAATCAACGCAGTCGGGTTGACCTTGTTCTGGCCTTTGTATTTCGGGGCCGAACCGTGCGTCGCTTCAAAGATCGACGAGTCTGGGCCGATGTTCGCACCGGGAGCAACACCCAAACCACCAACCAAGCCAGCACAGAGATCACTGAGGATGTCGCCGTACAAGTTACCCATGACGAGCACGTCGTAGTTTTCGGGCTTTTGGACCAACTGCATGCACATGTTGTCCACAAGCCGTTCGATGTAGGTGACACCTGCGGCGCTGGGAACTTTGCCCGCGAGTGTCGGATCAGCTTGGACCCCTTCGGCCAGCTTCGAATCCTCAAACTTCGCACCGAAGGCGGTCGCCACTGCACGGCTTGAGTCGTACCAGAGGCCATCGGTGAACTTCATAATGTTCGCCTTACAGATCGACGTCACAGACTTACGTCCGTACTTCACGGCGTAGTCGAACGCGTAACGACTGATGTTGCGACAACCCTCGACCGACATTGGCTTAATGCTGACGCCGGTGGTCTGCAACCCGGTACCGATCTTCTTACCCGTCGCGATGGAGTTGATGAATTGAATCAACTCGGCCGTCTTCGGTTGACCAGCTTGAAACTCGACGCCGGCGTACAAGTCTTCCGTGTTCTCGCGGACGATGACCAGATCGACCTTCGTCTTCTCGAAGTACGACCGCACCCCTTTGTATGTCTTGCAGGGTCGAACACAGGCATAGAGACCGAGTTCTTGTCGCAGCGCGACGTTGACCGATCGAAACCCCTTGCCAATCGGGGTTGTGATCGGAGCCTTGAGAGCGACCTTGTTCGCTCGGATCGAAGCAAAGACCGAATCGGGAATTTTTCCCTGAGCTTCAATCACTTCGATGCCGCATTCTTGAACGTCCCAATTGATTTTGACTCCCGTCCCATCGACGCACTTGCGAGCCGCTTCAGCGAGTTCCGGACCAGTTCCATCTCCAGGAATCAATGTGACGTTATACATGCGAGCCTCGATCTCTTTCTCAAACAAAAATGAATTTCGAACGTTGGCCGACTTCGGCCATCAAACAACAATTTCAAACGACCACTTCGACAACGTTGCCGACAAATCTCCGGGCGGAAACTATCAGACCCCAACTTACCGAGCAATCCTGGGAACCGGCCCCAAAAAACTGTCACAGACAAGAATCGTCAGAACTACCACGTTCACGGCCAGCAACTGTGGCATCGACAAAGTCGGTAATACCTGGGCTCTGCGCCTTCTTACTTGATTTTGCCCCCTGAGTCGCGGTTGTGTCACTCCATGTCGAAATTGCATCACTTTGCGCGTTCCAATCATTTTGAGGCTTCGGAGGAGATATTGACGGATCGGCGCGAGACGTCTGTCGGAATGTGGCTTGGGAGATTTGAGATTGTCGGTGAGCTAGGACGCGGTGGGATGGGGGCTGTGTTTGAGGCTCGCGATACCGTGTTGGAGCGGCACGTGGCGATCAAGTTGTTGCCGACTCGTGATGACGCAGATGCAGATGAAGTCGAGCAACAATTCCTGTTGCAGGTGGTTGAACGTGGCTTCCCAACCGTTGCTCCGGAGCGAGGCCACTTTCGGTACTAACTCATCACGATCGTCAGGAACGCGGCGTTCAAGTACCTCAGCAAGCGATCCAAACAACCTTCGGGTTTGACGGACATTTCATTTGACGGACTTTTCACAGGTCGCGACGGCGGTCTCGGCAGATCGCGAATGGCAAACGTCGTGGCGCGAGTGCGTGTTACAGAACACTTGGAATGCTCTGCGAGACCATCAAAAGCGGTCCAAGGGAAATCTATCTCACGCTTGCCTCAAAGCGTTCGTCGAGCATGACGATGAAGACTCGAAGAGACTCGCGGCACGAGTCTCCGCATCGACCGGGCAATCGCTGACCGCCGAAGCGTTCCGCAAACAGCTCAGCGGTGCACGCCGCCGCTTTGGCGAACTGTTGATCAAAGAAGCCTCGCACACGATTAGCAACGTGACCCCTGAATTGCTCAGCGAGGAACTGCGCGATCTGGACTTGCTGAATTATGTGAAGGCCCTGCTCCCGGACGCGATCCGGTAGGCACAACACGGAGCCCATCGGGAGCCGAGTTTCAGAATTTTCTCCGATTTTGGCTCACAACTCACGAGTCGCTGACTGTCTCTTGTGGGTAGCGACATTGGGAACGAATTGAAATCACGTTCCGTAGAACGTCCTTCCTGCGGGCCAAACCGGGTATGTGCTGACGTTGAGGCGAGTGCGGCTGCGAAGTGATTCGACAATCACGATCGGCGCTCGCTGTCTTTCATTTCTTGGAGCGCTGCGGCTCTCGCGGCGTTCTGACTTCACTTCACGAGAGGAAATCATCATGTCACTTCGTCGTCACTGGCTCGATCGAATCACTTCCCTGTTGTTTGGCCCCGCAGTTCGTTCGCGCCGTCAGAGTTCTTGTCCGCGACCCGTCGAAGCGTTGGAGGTTCGGCAGTATCTGAGTGCGACGATGACGTTGCTCAATGAGGGGCACACGCTGAGCATCGCAGGGGACAGCGGTGATAACGACATAGCGATCGTGCAGGACGAGCGCGGGGTGCATGTCATGGCGGATGGCGCTCCGGCTCAGAGTTTCACGAAGATCGAGCGGATTCTGGTCTCGACGGGGTTGGGCAACGATGACGTGCGCGTCATTCAAGGGTTCAATCCGCAGCCCGATCCGCCGGGAGATCAGTGGCGTTCGCTCGATCTGCGAGTGAGCCTAGGGGCGGGCGATGACAAATTCGCCGCCGACATCCAGGTTACTTCGGGAATGATCACCGTGGGGGTCAATGCCGAAGCTGGCAACGATGCCGTCACGTTCCGAACTCTGAACGATCCGTATAACCGACCGGAAGCACTCGTAGAGCCAACTGATCGCAGCGTGATTCTGTACGCCAATCTAGGCGACGGCAATGACGCGTTCAGCGGAGACATCGCGTTTCCGACGGCCCCCTGCCGAGTCGTGGTGATGGGCGGGAGCGGTGCCGATTCGATCAACGCGCTCATCGGACTGCTGTCGAATGCGACTCCCGTTGGGGACGCTCAAGGAACGATCGACCTGTCGCTGAATGGCGGCGATGGCAACGACAACATTCAGAGTGCCGCACGCAACGTGAATTTGAGTGGCCGAGTCACAATCGACATGCAAGGTGGAGCGGGAAACGACATCGTCCAACAATCGTTGGAGATGGTCACTATGAATGCCGGACTTGATCTCAACGCCAACGGCGGAATGGGTGATGACTACGTCGTACTTTGCGCCGCACCAGCCGCACGCACGACGAGCGATACCACTCCAACATTCATCGCGAACAGCCAAGTCCGATTGAACCTGCAAGGTGACTTGGGGAACGACCGCGTCTACGGCCTGCTCCAGCCATGCATCACGCCGGTT
>CAIJTL010000689.1 GCA_903823545.1 uncultured Planctomycetaceae bacterium | reverse complement strand
TTCCACGGCCACACCTACACCGGCAATCCGCTCGGCTGTGCGGCGGCGCTCGCATCGCTCGATCTGTTTGAAAAAAATCGAGTCCTCGACAACGTCGCCGAATGTGCGTCGCTGCTGTCCCGGCGAGTGGAAGAAATCAAAGACTGGCCACACGTCGGCGACATCCGCCAAAAAGGAATCCTCGTTGGCATCGAGTTAGTCGCCGATAAAGCCACTCAACAAACATTCGCCGCATCAGACCGGATCGGGCACCGGGTGACCCTCGAAGCCCGAAAACGCGGCCTCTTCACCCGCTCCCTCGGCGACACAATCACCATCGTTCCGGCACCTGCGATGCCCCCCGATTTGGTCAACGACCTCTGCGATCAATTATTCGCGTCGATCAAATTGGTTTCTGAATCGCACTCACGTTCCTGACCAGCCGGAAGGTTGTCCGAGAGTGTTCAAAGTTTGTGATTCGCTGTCCGAAGTTTGACTCTGCGTGGCTTATCTAAGTGTGCAACACCGATGACGGCCGTCATGCGTTGCCATCCTCGGATTCTCACCTCGTCCTGTGCCAAGCCAATGCTTGGCCGCATTCAGGAGCTTGCCATGCTTGGGATTTTGACGCTCTCGTTGTGCGCGTTGGGATGCGCGTTTGTCGGATTATTTGGGCTGACACTCTGGAGTGAGTTGTTTCAGCAGCCGCTTGCCAGTGGAAACGGGAAGTCGCGATCAGTCTTCGCGATGACATCCGGGATCCCGACCGGAACCGGACCGTCCCCATCAATCCCGGTTCGGAGCCGCACGTCCGTTGTAACTAGGCCCGCCGAAAACGTTGATGCCGACGATCAATTCTTGGATCGCATCTGGGGAAGCGAGACCGCTCGCTTCGACGCCCGCTCCCGACGCTCGGCATAAGCCACATCGCGGGTGGCACGGCATCGCAGATGCCGTGTGCGCAGCACAAGAAACCTGCACAAGACGTCCATCCCAAACGCGACCTCCAACTTCGGATCGACGTCTACTCCAAGCTTCTTCTGCCTGCGGCACCTTGCATCTGCGATGCAGGGCCACCCGAAGCTTCGTTATTCACACCGCGATTCGAGTCATTCGCTCGCTGACTGAATCTGCCTCAACAACCGCGAGCGGTCATTCTTCATCAGGAGATTTGCCATGTTTGATTTTCTCACCAAAGTCGTCGAATTCATCGAAGAGGAGATTGTCGAAACGTCTCGTCAGATGAAGGAGAACCCTTGGAAGTACTATTAGCCGTGATGCTCAAGACACGAGGGTGACACGGCATCGCAGATGCCGTGTGCGCAGCACAAGAAACCCGCACAAGACATCCACTCCAAACACGACGCTCAACTTCGGATCAACATCCACTCCGGGTTTCTTGTGCCTGCGGCACCCTGCATCTGCGATGCTGATGTTCTGAAAGAGAGGTTCTCCTGAGGTAAAAGTTTGGAAGTGTGAATGGAGTTTCCAGAACCTCAACGACAGGAGAACGGATCATGTTTTATGTGGCGGTGGATCAACACAGCAAGCAGTTGACGGTCAATGTGCGAGACGAAGCGGGGGACGTCGTGTTGCGGCGGCAGGTGAGTACGGAATGGAAGCGGGTGCGGCAGTTTTGGGGAGGCATTCGCGAACGGTCGAGTTCGGTCGGTGGGTTTGTGGTGATCTTAGAAGTCTGTGGGTTCAACGATTGGCTCGTGGCGATGTTGCGGGAGTATGGTTGTCGCGAGGTGGTGTTGGTGCAGGCCGATGAGCGATCGAAGACGAAGACCGACCGACGCGATGCGGATCGGCTGGGGGAATTGTTGTGGGTGAATCGGCGGCGGTTGCAGGCGGGGCAGCGTGTGCCGGGGCTAAAGCGAGTTCAACCTCCTTCGACCGCCGATGCGGAGG
>CAIJTL010000688.1 GCA_903823545.1 uncultured Planctomycetaceae bacterium | reverse complement strand
TGGCAATCAGTTTGTCGATCTGTGTGTGCTGAGTATCGAGGTATGTCCCTTGATAGGCTCCTGGCAAAAACGACGAACGCCAGTTTTGCGTCGAAACAATCGGATACCCGCCAGGACACATCACGATGAAGCCCGGCAGATTTTGGTTCTCTGAGCCGAGTCCGTAATTCACCCACGATCCGAAGCTTGGCCGCGGCAAACGACCGTCGCCACAGTTCATCAGCATCAACGATGGCTCGTGATTCGGCACGTCTGCATACATCGAACGGATAATCGCCATGTCGTCGATGTGGTGCAGCGCCGTCTGCCAAAACAGATCGCTCACTTCAATCCCCGACGCGCCGTAACGACGAAACTCAAACGGCGACCGCATTGCAGCGCCGGTCTTTCGTTCCGTTCGCAAATTGCCAGCCGGAAGCTGCTTGCCGTGCCATTCGGAAAGTTTCGGCTTCGGATCGAACGTATCAACCTGAGACGGCCCACCATTCATGAAGAGATGCACGACATGCTTTGCCTTCGCATCAAAGTGCGGTCGCTTCGGTGCGAGCGGCGAGGTCACTTCGGCAGGCGCGGACTCGGCCAACATGCTAGCTAGACCAAGCATCCCCAAACCGGTACCGCAGCGGCGCAAGGCGTCGCGCCGCGAAAGCAACGAGGAATTAAACTCAATCTGGTTTCGGTTTCTCATGAGGACGGCTCGTTCCACTCAAAGCCTTTTGATTTGAGCCGTCGCCGGACCCACGCCAAGTCCGTGACCGACAGCGGTGTTTCTGGCGGCTTTGAATAGTCCAACGATCGTGCATATCGCACATGGTCGTAGATTCGAGTGAAGAGAGCTTGCAAATCAATCGCGATGTCGCCGTCCGCTGCCTTTAAGGGGATTGGAATTTGGGGGAGCGACTCATTGAGCGAGAACGGCCAAAGATCGGTCATCGTGGGATTTGTCGCGCGGCATACGAGCACAAAGTAATTGTTATTTGGCAACGGCTTCTTTGTCGGCAACCTGCGTCCGCCGATCAGCAAATCAATCTCGACGAGGTTGACACCGGCAACTAATGCTCGCTCGCGTTTCGTCAAGTATTCGTTGCGATGCGAACCTTTGTTGGTTGGCGAAAGGAGTTCAATCGAGGTCGCCAGTTTCATCTTTTCGGTGTCTCGAATTTCCAGAAAAGCCTCCGGATAACTGAAGGGCATGGCTGTCCCGACTCGCATTGGCGGCTCCAGCATTGCCGTGGCCGATCGTCGAGAACGACTTTTACGCTCACGAACCACACTGACGTCGGGAGCCGTGAATATCTTTGACCGTCGTCGTGGCTCCTCGACAACTTCCTCAACAATAAGCCGCTCTTCCGTTAGTGCCACATACCCGTCAGGGAGTTTGGCGGAGATTTCCCAACCAAGTTGGTTCACAAACACCGAATGAAATCCGGACCAACGACCGCTCTCAAAGTACGGGTCCATTCCGGGAAACGGCGAAGGCATGATGAGCTTCCTGATTTCTGAAGGACGATGTCCGGTTGGCAGTCTATCCGCGCAATCCCACTTCCTGCATCAATCGATCTGTCGCAGCATATGCTTCACGAACCCACTCTTCGATCCGCGCGGGATCGGGCGAGTATTCCAGCTCAATCGAGACCGCCCCTTCCAAGCCGATGTCTTTGATTTCGCGCAGGTACGGAAGGAAGTCTACCACGCCGCGACCAGGAGGAAGATCACCGTGGACTTTGCCATCACAGTCAGAGATGTGAACGTGAATTGCTTTTCCTTTGAGACGCCGCAGTTCTTCCGCAGGAACTTTCGCGAGGCACAAGTGTGAGACGTCGATGTTCGCTTGCAAGGCCGGGTGATTGACGTCGTCGATAAACCGAACCATGCGATCGACGTTGTTGAGTAACGACAACGGAAATGGCTCCAGTTCCAGTGCGATTTGTACGCCGAGCTTGTCTGCGTACTCGGCTAACTCACGACAAGTTCGCACGCCAGTCGCCCATTGTTCTTTAGGCGGGATCACTTCTTGATTCCAGATATACTCGCCAAGGACCAGCAAGACGTTCTTGGCCTCGAACTCATGAGCGAGGTCGAGATACTGCTTAACTCGATCGACATGAAAACGCTGCACACTGGGATTGAAGTCGATCAAGCCGACTGCCACACAGCAGATCGAAATAATCGGTAAGCCCGCCTGATCGCACTCCCGTTTGATGAGACGTCGTTCGCGAACGTCGATATCGAGCGGGTCGGTGAAGATGTCGATCGAATCGAAACCAAGTTCCTTCGTCTTCCGAATACCCCAAGCGGTTTCTCGCCCCGCCTGAGCCCAAGCCGAATTGATGAGTCCGAGTTTCATAGTGACCTTTCTGCGGAGGATCTCGAATCGTCTGCAACTCCAGACGCTTCAAACGGCAGTGAATAATGTCAGCAGGACTTAAACAAGTCGGGCGAAGCAATCAAGCATTAG
>CAIJTL010000687.1 GCA_903823545.1 uncultured Planctomycetaceae bacterium | reverse complement strand
GGCAGGCTTTATGTCGCGATGAATGACCCTCGCGTCGTGAGCAGCTGCTAAACCGAGAGCCGTTTGTCGACCTATGCGCGCAATTTCGTTAGTGGAGAATCGATAGCCGCTGGCCATGATGTCGTTCAAGGACGAACCGCGAACGTGCTCCATTACCAGAAACGGTACCCCTTCGAATTCATTGACCGAGTAGATGGCCACGACATGTTCATGTCGCAACGCGGCGGCGAATCTCGCTTCGAGCGCGAAGCGTTGCCGTGCTTTTTCATTGCTCGCTATCTCAGGGAGAAGCAATTTGATGGCAACATGGCGAGCGAGACCGGGGTCAAACGCCTTGAGCACGATTCCCATCGCCCCCTTTCCAAGAACCTCAACGATTTCGTAATTCAGAATTCGAGAGCCTGGTTTCACATTTCCTGATCCCTCGAAAAGATCGCGTATATGGCTCGAAGCCATCACTGTTTGGTCAATGGTCAGATCATGCGCTGCGCCGCAATTCTCCAGGCCTGTAGCCGTCACTGATTCCAACGAGGCACGGACGAGTTCTTCGCAGCCAGTCGTTAACAGTTCGTCGAGGTCGGGACAGACGCCGATGTCGACACCGAGGATTTTTGAGAACTCCTCGATCTTTGGTCGCACTTCTGTAAGGAAGCATTCCAGATCCGCGCGACTCAAGTTGTACCGATCTCGCGCGGCGTGCAAGATTGCTTCCATCTCAGAAACGCTCATGTAGCACTCTTCGAGTTCGACGAGACGTGAGACGAAGTCCAACAGCAATGCCCGATCGATGATCGCTTTATTAGATCCATCCAATTGGTCTGGATGATGATGCAGTCGAATCGGCTCAGTGATTTCGGTCGGCAATTGCCATCGTTTCAGCAAGGCGGCACTCACTTCAGCATGATTCACTCCAAACGTTCTCTGCTCCCAATCACATTGTTCGCTGGTTGGGATCTCGCACTCTCCCTTCCAGATGGGCCGATACTTTTCGGGAAACGTTTGCTGAAGCAAAATCATTCCCAAGTCACGTAACAAACTTGCTGCCATTTCATCATCAGGAGCCTTCATTTTGAGATGTATGGCAAGATCTCGTGCGATCACGGCTCCCGTGACGGATTTCTTCCAAAATCCGCGAAGCCCAGCATCGGCGACCACTCCGCTTTGCATGGTCGGTAACGCCAACCCCAACACCAGAACTCGCAATGGCCGATTGCCCAGAACCGTGACCGCTTGCCAGACACTCGTGATCGTCCGAGGTCGCGCGTAAACAACAGAGTTCAGCGTCCTCAGGATCTTTGCGCACAAGCCTGGGTCATGAGCCAGGAGTTCGCTGATTTCTTGAACGGTGCAATCCTCTTGCCCAGTCTTCTGGAGTACTTGCATCGTTAGCGCCGGCGGTGACGGTATGCGTGGGTTTCTCAGGATCCGATCCAGGATCGCATCCGTGTGATCGCACGAGCAAACGGCGCTGACGGAATTCATGACTATCGGCGTCGCTGGAGTAATTAGAGGCACGTCAGACATCTCCTGCGGGAACGCGGTACATGAGTAAGTTCGGGCGCCCGTCGTTTCCACCCCTAGCTATGCGTCATGTATCTGTTTGTGCGAATACAATTTATTTCTTGAGATATTGAATGGCACATTTGCGACTCACGACCGAGCGAACAAAGCCAATTGAATCGGCAATCACGAATTCTCGGTTTCCCAAACTGGTATCTCGCGAAGACGCGAAATAACCAAGAGTCCGATCGCTCCAAGCACACAAAGCAGAACGATCACCGGAAGTGACATTTCACGCGAAAGGATGCAGCCTGTGATCGCGGCTAGAACGAGCAAGTATGCCGCCCGTTTTGAACTTGATCGAATCGCACGATGTCTTTCCCAGTCATGCAACACCGAGCCAAAGACTGGCAACTGCATCAACCAATCGCTTAACGCGGGGTTCGTTCGCACGAAGAACCAACTCGCCAAAAGAAGAAATGGCGTCGATGGCAGGATTGGCAACATGGTCCCTAAGACTGCGACTCCGACAAAAACCCATCCGAGCGCCAAATACAACCAGCGTCGCAAGCCGATTGCCGCTACTCCTGTGTCGTGAACGACGAACGAATTGCACTTCTTAGGCTGCTTCATGTGATTCACCGATTTCGTTCTTGAATTGTTGTGTTGCAGTTGCGTGCAAGGCCCATTCTTCTGAATCAGCGACCAAGACACAACATGCGTTCTGCAATACTTGATAGCGGCAGAATTTCTTCGGCGGCGTCCAATGCAATCGCCTCCTTTGGCATTCCAAAAACGACGCAACTCGCCTCGTCTTGCGCCAGCGTATGAGCCCCGGATTTTCTCATAGCCAGCAACCCTTTGGCACCATCGTTACCCATGCCCGTCAAAATCGCTCCGACGGCATTTGGGCCGAGATATCGTGCGCATGAATCAAACAACACATCGACCGAGGGACGATGTCGATTGACCGGGTCTCCTGATTCGATATGAACGACGTAGCTCGCTCCACTTCGGCAGACCTTCATGTGATAGTTACCGGGAGCGATCAATGCATGTCCCGGCAAGATACGATCACCCTCCGCTGCCTCTTTGACTCGAATTTCGCAAATGCCGTCCAATCGTTGCGCATAAGATCGCGTAAAGCCTTCAGGCATGTGAATCACCACAACAACTCCCGGTGAGTCCGCAGGTAATGCTGTCAGCACCTCCCGCAGGGCTTCCGTTCCTCCAGTTGACCCACCGATTGCGAGAACTTTGTGAGTGCTCTTAATGAGAGCTTGACTTTGTACCGGACGAAATGACGTGGCGGCACGTTGCACGGGTCGTGCTACTGGGCGAACGCGCCCCTTGGCCGCTGTTTTTAATTTGTCGATGATTTCATCGGCCAACACAACGGTATTTGTCTCCAAGTCGATCTTGGGCTTGGCGACGAAATCCATCGCCCCCAACTCCAGCGCATGCAGGGTGGTTTCACAGCCTTTCTCGGTGAGTGATGAAACCATCACAACCGGTATCGGATGAGCCGTCATGAGCTTTTCGAGAAACGTCAGGCCGTCCATGCGTGGCATTTCCACGTCCAACGTGAGCACGTCAGGCTTCAAACGTTGAATTTTTTCCCATGCGATGTAGGGATCGCTGGCAGTCCCGATGACTTCCAAATTCGGATCGTCGTTAATCACCTCCGTCAGCAACTGTCGCATCAACGCCGAATCGTCGACCACAAGAACTTTGATCTTTTTCATAGGAGCGCACTCTTAAAACAGGACGATGTTTTCTGGTTCCGCACGCGAGAGCTTCTCGAAGAGTTGCCTTTTTGAGGTCTCGTTCCCGTCGATAAGCGGGCAAGAATCAAGCGGCTTTACTAACGCCCGTCCGGTGTGTGTGTAGAAATGAACTGACCAACCTGTGGCTCCACCAAGGTGATAGGCCACTAACGGAATCTTTTCCGTACTGAGAAAATTCAGAATGAATTGGGCATTCATATGGCCGATCGAGAACGGCAGGTTTTGAATGTTCGAACCGCCGAACACCTTCGCTCGAATCCGGCGGCGGTCACCTCCCAATCGCATAATTTCATTAATCAGCAGCTCCATCGCATGGATGCCAAAACGTGTCGAGAACCCTTCTGATCCAGCACCAGTCGGTAAGGCAAAATGATTCATCCCTCCGACCTTGGCTTCAGGGTCGTACAGACAAGCAGCGACGCACGATCCCAGAACGGTCTTAAAGACGGCCGGCTC
>CAIJTL010000686.1 GCA_903823545.1 uncultured Planctomycetaceae bacterium | reverse complement strand
GATTTACTTGTGCAACAGCGTGAACCCGTTCCGGCTGGAAGGCCAGAAGTCGATCATGTTCCGTGTGCTTGAAGCGATGAACTGGGAAGTCCCTGATTGGATCGTGGTGCCGGGCGGGAACCTCGGCAACTCGAGCGCGTTTGGTAAAGCGTTTTCCGAACTGAAAGAGTTGGGTCTCATCAATCGCATCCCGCGCTTGGCGGTCATCAATGCAGCCGGCTCAAACACGCTGCATCAGTTGTTTGAACAACACAAGATCCGCTGGAACGGCGGCAAGTTCGACGAAGCGAAGATCAATGGCTTCTTCACACAGATGGACGCCGACAACCGCCGAGCCTCGACGCTTGCGACCGCCATCGAGATTAACCGCCCGGTCAACCTGCTGAAGTGTCTGCGAGCCCTCGAAGTCTGCGACGGCGTCGTGCGAGAAGTCTCCGACGAATTGATCCTGGAAGCGAAAGCCCAAATCGGAGCCGGCGGCTTCGGCTGCGAACCCGCCAGCGCCGCCAGCGTCGCCGGAGCCAAACTGCTCCGCGAGCAAGGGGTGATCTCCCCCAGCGACCGAGTCGTCTGCATCCTCACGGGCCACCAACTCAAAGACCCGACCGCCACCGTCGCGTACCACTCCGTCGATCCCGCCCGTCTCTCCGCCGCAGCCACAGAGGACGACGCCTATTCCACCATGCTCCGCAAAGCCGGAGTCACCCAAACCCCCGCCGCCAATCGCCCCATCGTCGTCGAAAACAAGTTCGAGTCGATCATGCAGTTGCTGGATCGTATTGGCTGTTGACGCCGTGTATGTGAAGACATTGTTGCCTCAAATCTCGCCTCTGCGTTAGAGAAAAAAATGGATAAGCCTTTTGAAAACAACGAGAGCTTTGGCTTCGAAATCTACCCAGAGACTGTCTTCACTGCGGTTCGGAATGCCTTCAGTCATTCTCCGAACGCACGATACCATGAGTTCAGAAGTCCTGAGTTTAGATTCCCGACTCATGGCGAATTTAACAGATTAGTGCAGTCTGCTCTGAATGCGAGCCTTTCGACTGAAGAAAAACGCTCCGTTCGATTCAGATTATTGTTTGTCGCAAACCCTGGATCATTGGCGAATTGGCTGTGTGGCGATCCGATGTCTGCAAACCCGTGGTTTTATTCTGGCTTGGCCAAACCAATTCCACTCACCGACACGGCGGTGCGAGCTTTGGCGCCCGCAGTTAATTGGCGAGAATCATTCATCGTTACGACACCGTCCAGCAGACCCCAGGTGGACTCAATCGAGATCATTGGCATTTTGTCTGGCGCTTCGAATGCTCTGGCAGCATTGGATGGCCTCTCATTTTCTTGGCGCGAACCACCACCCGCCTTCGCTGTTCGTGCAACTGGCGCAGGAAAACTCGTCCTATCCGAAGGCATCCACGATCAATTTGACTTGCAGCTCGGACGTTTTTCCAAATCCAAGCATTCCGGTCGACGTTCTAAAACGGCTGATGACCTCAATAAGTTTGTCTTTTCCGAAGCCGACGCACTGGAAGCGGAAGTAGCCGAAGTCCATAAGCGTAACGGACGCGACACCGTAAGGACCGCGTCGGCAATACACTTTCAGAGCTGTTTCAATGACGTTCTTCGGCAAATAAACGTCGCTGGCCACGGAGGAACCCTAATCGTTGTTGATATGGATTACAGCGCAGATGACGAACGACTGCGCGATGTGATCTCCCTTAAGTACGTGGTTAATAATGACCGAATGTGGAACGCACTATTGGCGATGTGGGGACGTGATCTGTGTGACCGGACAGCCGCCAAAGGCGGCGAGGAGATCAGCACTAAAGACTGGAGTGCGAGTTTTGAGGAGCGTCGCATGGTAGTTACGGAAGCAACTCGGTTTGTTGCGCAGCTTTCTCAAGTTGATGGTGCAGTCGTCGTCAATAAGCGACTAAGAGTGCTCGGATTCGGT
Organism: uncultured Planctomycetaceae bacterium; assembly: GCA_903823545.1. Classification (GTDB taxonomy): domain Bacteria; phylum Planctomycetota; class Planctomycetia; order Planctomycetales; family Planctomycetaceae; genus SXKJ01. The sequence goes on along the minus strand of CAIJTL010000686.1, from coordinate 109 downwards.
GGTGAGGTCACCGTTACGGCCCCCAGTCTTTCAACGATTGACGAAGTGCAGCCCGATGGATCGCTCGAACCAAAGAAGATTCAAGAGTTCGGTACTCGTCACCGATCTG
>CAIJTL010000685.1 GCA_903823545.1 uncultured Planctomycetaceae bacterium | reverse complement strand
ATCGTCACCAAAGACGAAGACTACAGCCAAATGAGCGTGATACGTGGTTGTCCACCCAAAGTTCTTTGGTTACTCATTGGCAACTGCACCACATCCGATATCGAGGCGTTACTTCGCACACGACAGGCTGACATCCAGGCATTTGAACAAGACCTGTCGGTTGGCGTGCTTGCTTTGGGTTAAAGTTCAGCAGGCTGGCCACAACTAAGTTCGCTTAGCCCAACTCAAAAGCTGTTGCAGGAATCTCGCGTAGTCACCGCCGACTTCGATTGCGTTGGCACTTGGTGCTTGCCCGGTTACTCGCGGCAGGCCCCAATCGACGAGCGGGCCGACCCAATGTGGAGCGACGTCGGTCATGAAGGCGGCGGTGCGTCCTCGACCGTGGTTTCCGACAACCAAGAGCGGATGCTGGTCGAGTGGCTCAAACGAGAACGCTCCGTTGTGCTGACGGGCTGTAAATCGTTGAGCTTCGAGAAGCACTTTGGCATCGGGCTTCGCGAGGACTCGATTGAAGCCGCCAATGACCGGAGGACGTGAATCCCACGGCAGACCTGCAAGAACCGGGTGATCGGCCACTCGTCGCACGAGGACCGGCTGATCGCAATTCATCCGGTCGTCTTCCGCGGCAATCTGCACTGGCAACACGTTGCCGAGCGCCGTTCCATCCCAGTCGCCGCCGAGTCCGTGAAACGACTCCCAACCGCCGATCATGACGAGTCCCACGCCCTCACCCACCTGCGCGAGCAATCGCTGTTGAACCTCGTCATTCATTCGCGCTGCGGGATAATCGCTCACGACAAACAACGATCGCGGTGTGTCGAGCATCTCCGGCGTCAGCGTTTGATCGCTGCGAAGGTAATCGAATCGCCAACCCCACGAGTGCATCAGTCCCGCCAAGTACGCTGCCGCATCAGTCAGGTGTGTGTCGCCGAGATACAGGATTGATTCAGGCATTGAGAGACTCGCTTGATTTTTCAACGGGTTCTTTCTGGAGTAGGCAACCTACGTCGTGCGGTGAATGGGATCAACCGGCCGCAACGCTGATTCTTATTTAAGGACAATTCATGCTTCGAGGTAATGCGTTAGTCGGGCAGTCGGGCGGACCAACTTCTGTGATCAATGCGTCGCTGGCTGGCGTCGTAGAGACGGCGGCAAAAAGTAAGGCGATCGGTCGTGTCTTTGGGATGCGATTTGGAATTGAAGGGGTGCTCAACAACGTGTTGTTGGACCTGAGCACCGAGCCGCCAGAAACGTGGAAGGGATTGCGGGCCACGCCCAGTAGTGCTCTGGGTTCGAGCCGACTGAAGTTGAAAGAGGAACATTTCGGCCCAGTTCTGAAGTGTCTCAAGAAGTACGACATTCGCTACCTCTTCATGATCGGCGGCAACGACACAATGGACACGATCCATCGCGTGGTCGAGTACGCTCGCAGCCAGGGCTATGAGATGCACGGCGTCGGCGTTTCCAAAACTGTCGATAATGACCTGTTCGGAACCGACCACACGCCCGGCTATCCGAGTGCCGCTCGCTATGTGGCACTGAGCGTGTTGCAAGCGGGATTGCTCGCGCGAGACATGCAGCGAGTTGATCAATTCACGATCTTTCAAACCGTCGGGCGAAGTGCTGGTTGGTTGCCAGCGGCTGCTGCGCTCGCGAAGACAAATCCCGCCGATGCGCCGCACATCCTGTTGCTGCCGGAGCGACCGTTTCAACGCGATCAATTTCTCGCGGCGGTCTCTCAGGCTCACAAGAAGTTCGGCTTCGTGTCGATCGTCTGTGGTGAAGGGAT
>CAIJTL010000684.1 GCA_903823545.1 uncultured Planctomycetaceae bacterium | reverse complement strand
CGAAGGCGTGCATACTGGTTGGCCAGCATGCTGATAGTCGTGCTGATTGATGATCCTGCTAGTCGGCCTGCATGCTTGTCGGCGGTCAGACTCGCTCGGGAGGTTGCTGGGTGGCGTGAGGGCAAACAATGAAATTAGCCATCCTGACGGTCCAACTGCTGGTCTTCGTGCTTGCTACACCGTTCGCTTTCGTGTCGTGGCTGATTGCGCTCTGGCATATCAACCGGCGTGCGGACGATCCCGATGAATGACCGGCGGGCCTGCTTGCTGACATTCTCGCCTTTGAATACGTTCGCATTCAAAAACTCCGAGTGCCTCAACCACAATTCTGTAGAATAATGGTTGCCGATCGTACTAAAACCCGATTAGAGTAGTGCCTAGATACGATTACTCGAACCGGGACAACGATCATGGCAACGAAAGCGGTCAGCTATCTCCGAGTTTCCGGCAAGGGGCAAGTGGGCGGTGATGGTTTCCCACGACAACGGGACGCGGTGGCGAAGTACGCCAAGCGGAACCGGATCGAGATTGTCGGCGAATACGAAGAACGCGGTGTCAGTGGAACCAACGAACTCGAAGACCGACCAAGCCTTGCTGCTTTGCTCGGTCAGATTGAATCCAACGGCGTGCGGATGGTGCTCGTGGAGAATGCCGGCCGTCTGGCTCGTGACCTGATGGTGTCCGAGGTCATCCTTCAAGAGTTCCGCAAACTCGATGTTGCCGTTATCGCAGTGGACAATGGGACCGATCTGGCGATCGAAGACGACTCAAACCCGACCGCCACATTGATTCGCCAAGTGCTCGGAGCGGTCTCCCAATTCGAGAAGACCGTCATCGTCCTCAAACTCCGTGCTGCAAGACAACGCATCCGCACGAAGACCGGCAAGTGCGAAGGCAGGAAAGCCTATGGCGAGAAGCCTGGTGAGTCCGAGATCGTGGCTCGGATCAAAGAGCTACGACGCAAGCCGGTGAAGGGCGATCGTCTATCGTATGCAGCGATTGCTGAGCGATTGAACGCTGAGAAGTTACCCACTCGACAAGGCAGCCAATGGCAGCCTTCAACCGTTCAAAACGTCTGCAAGCGATCGAAGAGGTTGTCGGTAAAGCGAATCTTCAGTACCATTCGGGCCACGCGGAGAACTGATGCCCCGTGACATAGCCCAAACTGTACGGATCAAGCCAGTCTCGAAGCATCAAGAACCGCGTTGAAGTATCAACCTCAATCGCGGTTTTTCGTTTCAAGGAGTTCACACAATGAGCCTTTCAGACACATTGCGACTCGCTGTTAGCAACTGCGGCAGATCACGCTACCGGCTGGCCAAAGAGAGTCACGGCGAGCTGAGCGAACAACTGCTGTCCGGGTTCATGAGGCACAAAACAGACCTCAGTCTGCGACGTGCCAACGTGTTGATGAATTTGGTCGGTTTGGAAGTGAGTATCAAACAAAAAACCAACGTCATGTGACGTTGGTTTTCAATTAACTGTTGGCTGCTTGTGTGACCTGACGGCAAATCTAACCACACCTGCAAGCCTGCCCCAACTCTTTGTGAAAGCTGGTGTGTCATGGCCGACACGGCTGATTTGTATGGCGAATGGAATCGTAAATCAACCGCATCTCCCGACGGCGGTGATTGTACCACAATCGACTCGATAATGTCAGTCGGTTTGAGGTATTTGGCAGCCGGTTTGAGCGTACTCCCGGCAAGCTCGGTCTCGAAATACACGACGATCGGAGTATGGAAAAAGTACCAAAACGAGCGACCAACGCCTGCCGATTTTCTCCGCCTCCCTCGTTTCTCATCGCCCAAGTTGAACGAGGATACTGGTGAAGTAATTGTTTACGAAGCCAATGGTCTCTGCGTCACTATGGGTGCTGGCAGCGGCAACGCTGAGACGATCGACTTCGACTTCAAGGCGGAACTCTTCCCGGCCTGGTGCCAGCTCATCGAAGAGCGTGCTCCCGGTCTGCTGGCTCGCCTGACGATCGAGCGATCACAGAGCGGTGGCCGACACGTTGCCTACCGATGCGAAGAAGCTGTAGGGGGCAATCTCAAGCTGGCCGAACGCCTCATCCCCGCACCATCGGCAGACTTGATCGAGTACCAAGGAAAGAAGCTCAAGCCAAAGAAAAAAGATGGAACATACGCAGCCCAGATTGGTTTGATTGAGACTCGTGGCCAAGGCGGTTTGATCGTCTGTGCTCCGACTCCCGGCTATGTGCTTGAGCAAGGCTCGTGGGAGACTCTGCAGACTTTGACGGTGGCGGAGCGTGCCATACTGATCGACGCGGCGAAGAGTCTTTCCGAGATCGTGGAACCGATCGAGACGCCTCGACCGCCTGCCAAGCCTTACTCTGACTCGATCGGTCAACCTGGTGGCGGCCGTGCTGGGGATGACTACAACGAGCGGGGCGATGTTCGTGAGCTGCTACGGCATCACGGATGGAAGTACGTTTACACCGACGAGAAGGGCGAGAAGTGGGCTCGCCCCGGCAAGAACAATGGCGGTGTGAGTGCCACGCTGTTTGACGGCAAAGTCTTCTACTGTTTCTCAAGCAATGCGGGCCTCGAAGAAGAGAAAGGGTATCCGCCCTTCGCGTTGTTTGCCGCATTGGAACACAACAACGATTACCGAGCGGCGGCGAAAGCTCTTTACGCCCTCGGATACGGCGAGAAGGACAAGCCAAAGCTGCGCGAAGAGTTGCCGATTGTCCCAGTCGCAACAGCGGACGATTCGACGGGCTCGATCACGTTGGACCAGTACCGGTCGGCCATGCGTGACGCGGTCATTGACCGACCTCACGAAGCTGGTTGCTTTGCTCTCAGTGCTCCCCCTGGTGTCGGCAAGACAACGCTACTCCGCGAACTTGTGATGAAGCGGCTCGAAGCTGGTCATGATGTTCTGAGCTTGCTCCCCGTTCACGCCAACATTGACGAGGAACTCGCGAAGTGTCGTAAGGCTTTGCCGGTCGGCAAGACGGCGGAGAAGTATCCGCCTCGAAAGTGCGTTGAAGAGTTTGGCGCAGTCGGCGGGAATCTGTCTGACCTCCGCCACGTCGATACGGAGCAAAGCAACTGTCAGAACCCGTTGGCAAACTTTGTCGATGAATGCGGTTTGTCAGTGCTTCAAAGCGTCTGCAACATGGGCTGCCCCCATCGTGCGGAGTGTGCCGTTTCTGGATGGTTGGCAGAGCGTGACAATTTCAAGGCGGCCAACCTCAAGCTGGCAACGCACAAGCTGGCCGAGATGGTTGGCATCGAAGAGTTGGCCAAAGAATGTTCGGTCATCATTGCGGATGAAGACCCGCGTTCAATGCTCCGACCGATCGACGAAGTTACGCTCGAAAACGTCCGTCATGCCCGCAAGGATCTGCGGGAGGTTTTGGACGACCCGACAGTCCTTTCGTCCGATTGGCTAAACCCGACAACAGAAGACGGCGATCAAGCGATTGCAGACAAAGCGACCCTCGAAGCCTACCTCCGTTGGTTGGATTCAACGGTGTTCGATTCGCTGGTTGCACAACTCGAAGCCGGGGCCTTGCTCACCGAACTTTCGATCTCCCGTTGGCAAGGCGGCGACGTTCGGAAGTTGTTTCCGTTCGTGTTCCGAAAGCTCAATTCTACGAAGTGGCGATCGGCGATCGGTAAACCCACGAAGTCGCCTTGGCCGTGCCTCTACCGTGCCACGTTGGACCGTGGTACGCAGACAGCGAAGCTATTCTCGAAGGTGCATGAATCGTTCAAACCGGCTCCGAACCCGACGAAAGAGAAGATCGAACTTCGCAGCCTGGTGACGGTGCGTTGGAACCCTCCGCCGGTCAACGTTGAGATGTGGTTTCTGGATGGAACTTCGGGACCGAACCTCGAAGTCTTGGTTGGTCGGCCAGTGCTCAACCTGACGCCATCGGGGCGAATTCCACGAAAGCATCCGGCGGTTCAATACACAAAGGACATCACCCATCGTACCAGTCCTGATGTGGTGGTTAGTCTGCTGCGCGGGTTCTTAGCCGATCATCCTGAGATCAGGAAGCTGGGAGTCTTTTGCCATCAACAGAACCGAGCGATGATTGAAGGGCTTAACGATCCTCGCATCGCGGTTGACCCTTTCGACGACAAAATGATTGGCCATTTCAATTCAGGCGTGGGCCGATCAAGCAACAAGTGGCATGACTACTGTGATGCGATCCTGATTCTTGGAAGCCCACGGACGGGGCCAGAACCCGTCCGCCTCGAACTTCTACGCCTTGGCCGACTCGAAGCGGCGGCGATGCCTGAACCGCCTTGGGTGCGAGTGAACTTCAAGGCTCGCGACCAGCGAGGGGGCGACGTGCTGTTTGAAGGCGGTCAGTATGCCAACGCCGATTGGCAAGCCGCTCACAATTCGCTGTGCGGAGTTGAATTGCTGCAAACCATCGGACGAGGGCGAGGTGAACTTCTTGAAGGAAAGCCCGTGTTCGTGTTCTCAAACGAACCGATCGGAATTCCGATCTCGGACGGGCAACCGGAGAAGATCAATTCGGTGTCCGACCATTGCTTGGCGGTACTTCGGGACCATCGGGGAGAATCGGAGCTTTTTCCTAAAGTAGAGTCTTTAGGGAAAAGCTCCGAATCTCTGCTGCGTACTTCAGTCGTCGCGCAGCGAGTGACAGAACGGGTTCAAAAAGCTGATCCAACGGCCAAGCCGGTTAGCGTTCACTCTGCGAACACCTACCTTCGCGACCTCGAAGCCCGTGGCCTGGTCTTTCGACGTGGCAAAGCTGGTTGGCGAGCGGTTATCGACCCGCAACCGTCCGAAACGCCCCCGCAAGTCGGCGTCTTGGTTCGTGGCGATGCTTCCGGGAGCGTTTTCCTCTCCCCGGACCCGGTTGAACCAAAAACGGCCTCACCAAATGCGTCAGGATGCAACTACCTGGCCACGGACGATGGTTATGACGTTCGGACACATGACGGCGTACAGCGGCCCTTGCGTGCGATTTGCGAGGGACTAGAAATTGGGCTTCGTGATTTCCCTGAATTTGAAGACCGGACGAACTTCCGAGTCACGAGCCATCGGAACGTGCTGGTTTTGTTGGACGGACACCCTTCGGAGTTCGATCGGCGTGTCTTCAAGCTGATCGACGAACAATTCCCTATGCGCTCACGAAGACCGCTTGCCGTGAGTGTTGCCAAGGGTGCCGCTCGGCTCATTTGGCCTGAAGGAACTCAAGACCTGCCAGATGGTTACGACGTAGGCGGCGATTGGTGGTGTGCCTACAACTCGTTTGTATAAGCGGCGGTTTATGCAAAAATTGTATCAAGATTCATTGATGCGTTCGGCTGCTTGGTGTTATGATTCGGTCTGCCAACGATCGACACAAAAAGCCGACTTTCACCCCGCAAGCTCTTGCCGCTTCGCGGGGTATAGGGTTTTCCCTGCAAGGGGACTTGGGGCAGGGTGTTTTCATTTG
>CAIJTL010000683.1 GCA_903823545.1 uncultured Planctomycetaceae bacterium | reverse complement strand
CTCCAGGTTGCATTCCCGGCATACCGCCGGGCGCCGCGTTTTGAGCCGCAGGCTGCCCTCCTGTCGCTGGCTGCTCAGGCTCAGAAGAACATCCCAGCATTCCGCAGACGCCGATCACAGAAAGCAATGCATGGCAAGACAACCTTCGCAATTGCTTGCCGGTTCCATTTCTTGCCGACAGATTGGCCAATGATGACAACCTAAAAAAGTGGCGCTGCATGAAGCTCTCCCCGCAAAAACTGAGTAGAACCAAACGTGACAACGATAAGCGATATCTTTTTCTGACATTAAAGTCGATGGGGCGTGCATCAACTCGAAGTCCCCGGTCACTGTATGCCGACAGAACTTTGCAGAATGCCGTTCGCATCAAGATTCAGTGAACAGCGTAATGTCCAACGGAAGCAGCGTCACCTGTTCGCTGCTTCAAACCCACGGCCGGCTAGTTTTTGAAGATGCGTAGTCTGTTCATCAGGAGGTTGGGTTTGAGGGCATGTTCGCGGCAGAGAGCACCGACGATTTGTGCGAGTCGGCGGGCGAGGTTGAGGGTGGCAAGTCGAATGCCGTTCAGAGCGCGAGCCGCATGACCTGTTCGGCTGCGGCTGGCGTCATCGCCCAAGACTGTGTCGAGAACATAGAAGCAACGGTTCTCAATGTGCCAGCGGGCCACGCAGGTGTTTCAGCAGAAAGGCCCCATCGGCTGCGGCACGCGGCAGGCTGGTGATGGCGTAGGTCGTACTGCGACGAGCCTGCCCCTTCTCGGCGGTGCGACGTTCCAGGCGGATGAGCTGCTTGGCACCGGAACAGGCGAGGTATTGTTCGTCGATCGTCGCGGTGGTCGTGGTGACGGTGCGTGTTTCGAGGCGGCCGCGATTCTTCTCGACAGTCGTCGCGGTTTGCTGTTGAGCCAGCGCTTCACGCACGGCGTAGGGGCCGCCGAGGGCGGATTATCTGTGACATCGAATTGCGCGACGGCGATCGATTGGCGAACCAAATCCCTCGGCGAAACAAACCGGCTTTGCCGGCTTCGTGGGATCACGAAGGCTTGTTCGATGTCGCGCAGGAGTTGCGGTTGATTCCCTTTGACCGTCACGAGGTAATCGGCTTCTTGTTCGACGATCGACTCGCAGGTCTCGCTCTGGCAGTAGGCCGCGTCTCCCACGATCAATTTCCCTTTGAGTACCAGTCGCCGGACCAGATCGTAGTTGGTCTTCGATTCGTTGGTGTCCGACGAGATGGCGGTGCTGGACAACACCTTCGCCAACGAGTGTTGAATGCGAACCAGCACTTGCTCTGCACGCTGCTCGCCGTGCCGAGTCCCCCGCAGCGTCTTGCCGCCCCAGATCTCCACGTCGAACGGTTCGGCCGACGTGACGTCCGCTGCAGACGGGGCCGTGCCGGTCTTCACCGACGAACCTGGAGAGCCGGTCTCGTGGGACAACACCAACTGTTCAACAAACTCCAAGAGCACCGCCTCCAGCAGATCGGGATCAATTTCGGCCAACACGTTGGCAAACGTCTGACGCACCGGCGGCTTGCGGGTAAATCCCAACAAATGCCACATCCCGACGCCGTGCAATTCGAGCCAATGCACGACCGCACGAATCCCTCGAAACCCACACAACGTGGCACAAACCACGGCCGCCAGTATGGCGGACAACGAATGACGCCGTCCCAAGCGCCCACGAGGATCGGGAACTCGCTGAAGAACCTCCAGCAAGCCCCCGGCGGGCTGAACATTCACGACAAAACCTTCGCAATCTCCCGGACCAACAACGGCGGAACACTCCTGCCACGCCAAGCTCCCCAAATCTCTTCGTATTCTGCGCTACTCTTCCATTTCTGCGCTACTCTTCCATCTTCTGCGCTACTCTTCCATCAAGGCAAATTAGCCCGCCGTGGCAGAACTCTAGCCAGCTTGCAAAACATCTCGCGATTACAGATACTTTTCAACGTTTGTTTGGTTCCACGGGCCAAGCAATAGCGTTACTTGCTACAGATGTTTTTCCATAGTTGCCTATGTGGCGCGGTATTAGGGGAATGTCAGTGGCTCGGTGGTTTGAGTTTTCAATTGTCGTTACTATATCCCAAGGTGACGTTGGATACGTTTTGTTAGCAAGGTAGAGTGGTCGTAATACCACTTCTCCAGTTCTGCTTGCGCCCGTAGCTCAATTGGATAGAGCGTCGGACTTCGGATCCGAAGGTTGGGGGTTCGACTCCCTCCGGGCGTACTGCCTCAAAACCCTCTTTTTCTGCGGAAAATGAGGGTTTTTTCGTTTCTGGCCGGTCGCGAGATTAGTGGTCGTCATGTCCGTTGATAACCGCTGAAAACGGTTAAGTTACACTGGAGCGTTGCAACTTTTTGTGCAGATTAAATTCGGAACATCGTCCGTTGTGCCCGTTGCTCGCATCGCCGAAGACGTCGCCCCGACGGATCGGCCACGTAACCAAGTGCCTTCACCGCGATCTCGTTCACAGAGCCAAGGAACCCTCAATAACCCAGCGCCACCAATTTCAGCCGCCCCGCGCCGCCATTTTCAACCGTCGTCAACAAGTTCAAATCGATCGAACGAAGCTTGCCGCCGGTGATAGCTTTGTTTTTCGATGCGAATCGGGACTTGGCTTTGCGACTACTTCCCATCGAACTCGTTCCAGAATTCGATGACGGGTTTGTCTTTGATTCTCCGCAACGTCTTTTGCGAGCGGAGAATTTCCATATTTGCTTTAGGACTGAATTTGGCTGAGAGCGACTCCAGCGGCAATTCCATGAGCGGCGACCAGTCCGTGACGGGACTGTTTCCGAGCGACAGTGCCGTTAAAGGCATGCCTTTCAGGGGAGTCAAATCGGAAACCTGAGACAAATGAATCGTCAGAACGGTCAACCTCATGCCGGTCAACGGCTTCAAATCGGCGACCTTGGGGACATTCATATTTAGAGTCAGGAGCGGCATTTCGCTGATCGGGGACAAGTTATCCACGGTGGCGCTTTGAAATTCGAGTTGCGTGAGACGCAGGTTCCTGAGCGGTACCAGACTCGAAATATCAGATGGGGCGCTAAACGTCGTCAGTGGCATCCCCTCCAAGGGGGACAAGTCGGAAATTCGCGTCCCGAAGCAATCGAGAAACGTGAGCGGCATTCCCTTCAATGACGTCAATTCAGTTACGGGTGATTCCCTGAGTATCAGACTGGTGAGCGGGAGGCCTTTGATCGGCGAGAGGTCGGAGACCGCGGTTGCCTGAAGATTCAGAACTGTCAGAGGTATGCCCCTGAGCGGTGAAATGTCAGTCAATTGGGGATTGAAGTTGATATAGAGTTCCGTGAGCCGCATTCCGCTGAGAGGCGACAGATCAGCGAGGATTCCGTGCGTGCAGGTCAGAGCCTTCAGTCCGACCAAGGCCCGCACCGGAGAAATGTCGGTCACCTTGGACGTCATGACGTGCAGGGCAGTCACGACACCGTTCTCGATCAACGGTGTTTCATTGGCTGCCGGCCCCAACAACTTCCCGTCAAACCCCGGATTCAACTCCATCAGCTTCTTGCTAAACGCTTCGATTTGCTTCTCGGCCGGCATGGCCTGCACGTCCTTCACCCATTGCGGGAAGGCGGGGTCGTGCATGAACAGCTTGGAGGAAGCGGTAGGCCGCGGTGTGACGTTTGTCGTCGTCCTCGCCCCACCGACGGGCACGCGAACCAGGCGTAGGCCGCACTTGCCCCGGTAGGTTAGTGGATAAGTCTTGAGCAATGACGTCCGACGGAACTCGGTTCGGGTACCAAAGCTGCCGCCCCGCACGGCATGCTGTACAGCACCACTGGGAGCATTCGGGGCGGCCGGAAATTCATCCTGGCACCATTCTCCCACGTTGCCGTGCATGTCGAATAACCCCAGCCGATTTGGCGAGTAACTCCCTACTTTGTTCGTTCGATTCAGATTCGCGTCCATGAAATTTGCTTGGGATGCCAACAGCGTGTTCGTCGGCTTCTCCAAGTAAAAATCAAACGCACTCTCCGCCTTGTCCGCCAGCGGCCCGCCCCGGCAGGCGTATTCCCATTCAACCTCGGTGGGCAAGCGATACACCCAGCCTGTATCCTTAACCTGATCGTTGATTGCTTTGATGAAGTTCTGGCAATCGTCCCACGACGCTTGATCTACCGGAAATCGCTTCAGGTCGGCATCCGAGATTTCACTAACGACATTCTTGTTGACGCCATTGCGAGAGAACTCACTGGGGTTCTTCCCTGTGACCTTTTCCCATTCCTCCTGGGTGACTTCATAGACGCCCATGTAGAAGTCCTGCTTGATCTCCACTTCCTGCTCGCCCGGCTTGCCGCCGCCGCCCCCCAGCCAGGACTTGCCCTTGGGAACGAGGGCGAACTCCATGCCGAGGGAGTTGGTGAACTTGGGTGTATTGAGACCAACAGACGACGTAGGCGTAAGCGGTTGGCTCGATGCCGTGACGCTCGCCGTGCTGGATGCGGCTCCGACCGAACTAAGGGCAGGTCGAAAGCCACGGTAGTCGTTGCGGCGCGACGGGTTGATGTTGTCCCGGTACGACGACCGGCTGTAGGCGGGCGTGTAGTCCCACCTGCCGCCCCGAACCGCACGGTTCGAGGCCCTGCTAGGACCAACCGGATCTTCGCTAGGCGACTTCTCATACCACTTAGCGTCATACCAGTCTTGGCACCACTCCCACACGTTGCCGTGCATGTCGTACAGACCAAACGGATTGGCGGGAAGCGAACCGACAGAGTGAGCTCGTCCGCCCGCGTTCTTGTTCGACCAGCCGTACTTGTCGTGTTCTTGCCAATTATCGCCGAACCAAAACTGTGTCGTTGTGCCAGCCTTACAGGCATACTCCCATTCCGCTTCGGTCGGGAGCCGATACCCATTCGACTTCGGCAGCAGCGTCCAACTATCGCCATTGCGTTGGTAACACGGTGTTAGCTGTTCCTGACCGCTGAGCCAGTTGCAGAACGCCACGGCATCGTTCCAACTCACTTGCGTCACCGGTGAATCATCGGTGACCGCTGGGCCCGGAGTACGCCATGTCATCTTAAGATTCGCGGGATTCACCTCTTCCGGTTTGACCGTGGATGAATTGCCTCCAAACTCTTCGGCCTGCGTCTTGTACTTCGCTTGCTCGACGAACTTGGCAAACTGCCCGATCGTGACCTCGTGGGCTGCGAGACGAAACGCCTGCGTGATCCGCACCCGATGTTGCGGGCGTTCGTCTTGAATCCGTTTCACGCCAGCTTCGTCAAGTTTCGTCTCTTCGGCGATCTTCAACGCCAACGCAATGTCCGCGTCGGAACTTCCCATCAGGAATTCGCCCGGCGGCATGAGCGTCATCTGCATGCCGATGCTGTTTGTCGTTTTGACCTGCGTGCCCAGATACCTGGCCCACGCCTCTTGATGAGCCTTGGACTGCGAGGCGTCGAACGGGGCGATGGCGGGCGGCGGGGCGGAGCCGGTAGGCTGATTCACTTGAGGCGAAGTGCCGACCGGTGGATTCTTCGGCGGAGTTGTCCCGGCGACCGACGTCGCCTTCTTCAGCGGTATCAACTTGGCCGTGATCGTCTTCGTGCCGTTGGTCTCAATCTCAAAGTCTTTCGTGATGACCTTGAAGCCATCTTTCTCGACTTTCAACTGGTGCTTGCCCGGAACCACTGAGATGGTGATGGCTCCCTTCTCGATCTTGCGAGTGATCTGAACTTGTCCCTCTTCATCCAACACCTGCACCACCGCGCCCGGTTCATTGATCTCGACGATCAGCTTCCCCTCTTTGGTCTTTAGCTTGACGATGATTCCGAACAACAGAATCAGAGCACCCAAGACGCCGGCCGCGATCAGCTTCAGACGGTTGTTGCTCGGACTCGTCTTTGGTTTTGGAGTCGGCATCGCGACGATCGCTTCGGTCGTCGATTGCGACAGTTCAGTCAGAAAGTTCGAAAGGCTGGGGTTCGTCGTGGAACTGGAACTTGCTTCGTGAGACAGCGGTTGCTGAATCGTGATCGTCTGCTCGTTGAAGTTTCGGCAACGCTCCAATTCGGCAATGACTTCGGTCATTGTCTGGTAACGGTCCTCCACTTTCTTGGCCACCATCTTGGCGAAGACCGAATCCAGTCGTTCAGAAACCTCCGGCCGAGTTGCTCGCAACGAAGGGATCGGCTGCTCACGATGATTCAGCAACTTCGCCATCAGCGAATCGCCTTCGTAAGTCGCTTTCCCGCACAGCAAATAGAACAGAGAACACCCCAAGCTATAAATGTCGGCACGAGCGTCCGCTGTCTTCGTATTCAACGCTTGCTCGGGAGCCATGTAATCCACGGTCCCCATGACCGTCCCGGTGGAAGTCAGTTCGGCTTGCGTTGGAGCGTCGACACCCCCATCGATGCGAGCCAAGCCCATATCCAGAATCTTGACCGTCTCTCTTTTGTCGAGCAGTAAGTTGGCCGGTTTGATATCGCGATGCACGATCCCTTCGGCATGAGCCGCTTCCAATCCTCGTGCCGCTTGCGTGATGTAATTCACCGCCTGATCGATTCCGAACGGCCCGTTCTTTTTCACGAGCGCCGACAGATCACTTCCTTCAACCAACTCCATGACCAGGAAATGCACACCGTTGGCCTGATCCGCATCATCGGCCGCGACGATGTTGGGATGCCGTAGCTTCGCCGCCGCTTTGACTTCTCGCTCAAACCGAGCAATCGCCGCTTTGTCTTTGGTCATCGCCGGAGGGAGCAACTTG
>CAIJTL010000682.1 GCA_903823545.1 uncultured Planctomycetaceae bacterium | reverse complement strand
TGGTTTTTCCTCAGCTGGTTTTCCCTCAGCCGCTTTTTCCTCCGCCGGCTTTTCTGCCACTGGCTTCGGATCATCGAGCGAAAGTTCTTCGCTCTTTGCTTCGGGAGCGACCGCTGCCGCTTGGGGAGCATCCGTTGCAGGCTGCACACCGTCTTCAGCACGCAAAGCCCCAGCTGCATTCCAAAGTGCGATTGCCGACAACAAGCCAACTTGAGTCCAAGAACGAAGCGATTTCATCGTGGTGACGACTCCCATCGGATGATTCCGATTAGGCAAACCTTCCTAATCAATACGACACATTGGCCAGTGCGCGGACCAACTGTCGGACACCCCAATTCGATCGGTCATCACGAGTGAATCTCTTGGAGCGGACATGGGGATTGAGCACCGGAAGTCGGATGTTCGTGTCCGTTGGACCGACTGATGCGGCGAACAGACACAATCGACAGAGACGGTTATCGTGGCAGAGTCTTCCAGGTTCGCCTGACTCACACCAAGTCTTGCCGCTTGGTGGTCGCGGATGAATTCTTGCCGCCAAGAGTGAAGTCGCGTCGAGGCACCGGTGTTGTTGGCTTCAGCGAGAAACTCAGTCAATTCCCTTCAACAGATCACTCAATCTCTCGAAGTCTGATTCGTTGGTGTAAACGTGCGGGCTGAGCCTGACATAGCCGCGACGGACATTGAGAACGACTCCTTGTTGCGTTGCCCGATCCCGTAATTCCTGCGGTGAGTGATTTGGAAACTCACATGCCATGATTCCGGATCGTCGGCAATTATCCAATGACGAAAGAACGCGGCCACCGCATTGGGTAACGATCTCGAACTGGCGCTCCATGACATCCTGCAGCCTCAGCCAAACTGCGGATGATCCACTTGAGGCAATCAGCTCAATGCTCGCACCCAACGCGAGAATTCCGCCGACGTTTTGCGAGCCACCTTCAAACCTCGCAGCAGTATTCTTGAGTGATTGTCGAGAAAGTGGCTCAACGATTCGGAAATCTGACGATTCGTCGCCGACACCGGCGTCCAAGCCAAATGGACTTCGATCAAAATTGCCTGCCGACTTCAAACTGTTCCAGCCGATGCCGATTGGCCGCAAACGCTCCAAATGATTCGCGCGGATAAACAGGATTCCGGCACCCTCTGGCCCGAGCAGCCACTTATGGCCGTCGGCCACGAAAAAATCGACCGGTGTTTGTTGCAGATCGAGCGGAATGACTCCCGCTCCCTGAATTCCATCGACGCACAGCAGAATTCCTCGTTGATGACATTGATCGGCTAACAGATCGAGATCCCGCCGCCAGCCCGTTGCGAAATCGACCCAGCTAACAGCAACGATGCGAGTCGTCTCGTCGGTTGCGTTCATCAACCGAATTTCGTCACAGCCGAGGGCATCGCAAGGAACCGCGCGCACCTCGACACCGCGATTGATGAGGTTCCGCCACGGCAGGGCGTTTGACGGAAATTCGTTCGCCGGGACGACGACGTTGTCGCCAGCTTGCCAC
>CAIJTL010000681.1 GCA_903823545.1 uncultured Planctomycetaceae bacterium | reverse complement strand
TGCCGCAGTTCGCAACGCTGAAGGCAATTGGATACGACAACGGATTTCTTCGACGAGTGGTGTTGGTCCAGTCGATGCTACTTTCGATATTCGGATACGTCCCGGCGCTCGGACTTTCGTTGCTGCTTTACAAACTGATTTCGGTTTTGGCCGGATTGCAGATGCGATTGAGTGGTTCGCTCATCGTGGTGATGTTTGGTCTGACGGTGGTTATGTGCGTTCTGTCTGGATCGTTGGCCGTACGCAAAGTCTTATCAACTGATCCTGCGGAGGTGTTTTGATGGACGCTGTGACTTCGAATTCTCAACCGAGTTCTGGAGCCGTCAATGCGGTGAAAGCTGCGGACGAATTGGTCGTCAACGTGCAGGGGCTGAATCACTACTTTGGAGAGGGAGAGAATCGCAAACAGGTGTTGTTCAACAACACGTTACAAGTCGGGCCGGGCGAGTTGGTCATTATGACTGGCCCGTCTGGGTCCGGTAAGACGACGTTGCTCACGTTGGTGGGAGCACTACGTTCGAGCCAAGAGGGGAGCAATCGCGTCCTCGGGAAAGAGCTTAACGGGCTGGGAGCGAAACAACTCAACGAGGTCCGTCGGCAGATTGGCTTCATCTTCCAGATGCACAATCTGTTCGATTCGTTGACGGCGTTTGAAAACGTCAAGATGTCGATGGAGCTTCATGGCCACAAATCCCGCGACATGCGACGTGAGATTATCAAGATCCTGTCGCGGTTGGGCTTGGGCGAGCGCATTTACTACAAGCCTCGGCAGCTTTCGGGCGGTCAGCGACAGCGTGTGGCGGTCGCTCGCGCGCTGGTCAATCGCCCGAAGTTGATTCTGGCCGACGAACCGACAGCCGCGCTCGACAAGAAATCGAGTCGCGACGTTGTCGACATGCTGAAGCATCTCACGCGAGAAGAGCGAGCGACCATTTTGATGGTGACTCACGACAGCCGCATTCTCGATGTGGCGGATCGCATCGTGAACATGGTCGATGGGCACATCGAATCTGACGTGTCGGTCAATGAATCGCTTCGACTCTGCGAGTTCCTCAAGAAGTCGAGTGTCTTTTCAAACCTCAGCCCGAACGAATTGATGCACATTGCAGAGAAAATGAAACGTGAGTCCCACGCGGCAGGAGAGCGCGTGATTCGTCAAGGTGACGAAGGAGACAAGTTCTATGTCATCACGGCAGGAAAAGTTGATGTGCATATCAACGTCGATCGCGAGGGACGCGAAACGAAATGGGTGGACGATATGTCCTGCGGCGACTTCTTCGGCGAGAAGGCGTTGTTGACCGGCGAGCCTCGCAATGCGTCAATCATTACGGCAGAAGATTCGGTACTGTATTCGTTAGGCAAAGAAGATTTTCATGCGGCCTTGAAAGCGAGCGACAGCTTTCAGGATCAGTTACGTAAGGTGGCGATGGGAAGGTGATGCCGAGAGTTTCTCGACAACGGCCTAGATACGGTTTCAGAACTAACCCGAAGCGTCAGCGAGGGCGATTCTGCACGCGATTTCCAGATGCCCTCGCTGACGCTTCGGGTTAGTAAACCAGTTTTCAAACAGCCTTTAGTGTTAAGAAAACTTCGAGCTGTTATTCGGTCCTCGTTCATGATCTGTTTCGGAGCAATTCGTTGACTGAGATATTGAGCTGGCTTCAGCAACAACCTGAATGGAGGCAACTGCCACAAGCCGACTTGCACGCATTGGCCGACAGCCTGCGTTGGTGCGACTTGCGTGGTGGGGACGAATATTGTGCTCCCGGTGACCCGACGGCTCGCGCCTTGTTGGTTGTGGCTGGAGGCTTATCGGTTTTCGTTCGTGAGGCGAACGGACACAAAAGACTGACCGGAGAATTGGGTGCGGGTGAGTTGTTTGGCGAGTTGAATTTGCTGTCGGGTGCAGCATTCTCCGCGAGAACTTGTGCGACGCGAGACACTGTGGGTTTGGAGCTGACGGCAGAATCCTTTGCTCAACTCATGAAGGTTTCTCCGGCAGCTTGTGGCCTGATCATTCGGATGATTGTGGATCGAGACAAGGCAAATCGTGAGGCCGCTAAGAAACAGCAAACGGTCAACATCGCGTTGATTCCGTTGTCGGATGATCTCAATACGAATTCAAAAGCATTCAGCGATCGTCTTCGAAAAGCGTTGGCGACGTACTTTGAAGTTGCTTGTGTGACAGAAGCGGATGCGTGCGAGAAAGTGGGAGCAAGCGCGACAGAGTCGGAGTCGGGAAGTCTGTTGAATCGCGAGCTAATCATCTGGCTCAGCGAGACCGCTCGCGATGTTCGCTACATGGTGTATGTGGGGAACAGCAGTGACACCGCTTGGACACAACGAGCCGTGCGACAGGCGGACCGAGTCTTGTTGGTTGGACATGCGGACGCAGATCCCGAACGAACAACATTGGAGTTGAGCCTCGTGAGTCAGCTTCAGGCCAACCGCGCGAAAGCGACGGAGTTAGTTTTGTTTTATGAAGAAGGGAGCGATCTGCTGGTGCGTTCGCTGCGTTGGACTGCACCGCGCGGATTGAGTCAGGCTCACTTTGTTCGCGCGAACGACGACCGCGATTGGGCGTTGTTGGCCAAGCAGATGGTGAATCAGGCGGCACAGCCGCAGTGGTTGCAGTCGTCGCAGTTGTTCGATTCGCTCGCTCCGGAAGAACTCCGCGCACTACTGGCCGAGATTCAGCAGGTTCAAGTCGATGGCCGACATGATCTCTTCAAGCAAGGTGACGAGGGGAACGCGCTGTATATCGTCATCAGCGGTCGCTTGCAGGCGGTAATTTCGTTTCCGGACGGTTCTGAAAGAGTTGTCGGCGAAATGGGACCGGGGGATGTGATTGGCGAAATCTCGCTGATCTCCGGTGACCCGCGCACGGCGACCATCCGAGCGATCCGCGATTCGAGCTTGGCAGTCCTTTCCAAGGATTCGTTTGATCGGCTGGCTCAGCTCAATCCGAAGTTTGTGTTTCGACTGGCTCGTGTGTTGGCCGATCGGCTCGCTGGAAAACATCGTCGACATGATTCTCGACGGTCGCTGAACTTTGCTGTTGTACCGCTATCAAAGGACTTTGAAACATTGCGACTCGTGAGAGCCTTGAGCCGTGGTTTCGAGCCGCTCGGTTCGACAACTTCGATCAGCGCGGTGGATGTTGAACGTCGCATTGGTCGAGGTGCGACGGAGATCGACAAAGGAGATCACGGTGACGCGGTCGTGGTCGAATGGCTCAATCGCATGGAATTGAGTCACGATTACGTCCTTTATCAATGCGATCCTGAATTGAGTCCTTGGACGCGGCGTTGCCTGCGACATGCCGATCGTTTGTTGTTGGTTGGTTCCAGCAATGGGCGGCCTGAAGTGACCGAGCTTGAGCGGACCATTTTCGATGCGAGTCGTTTGGGGACTCAGGTCCCGAGTTACCTCGTACTGGTCCACCCGGATGATGCGAGAGAAGGTTCTGGAACTCGGCATTGGCTGGAACCTCGCAAGCTGGATGGTCACTACCACGTGCGATTGGGACGTGTGACCGACATGGAGCGAACTGCTCGGTTGTTGGCTCGTCAGGCGATTGGTCTCGCTTTAGGGGGGGGCGGCAGTCGCGGCGTGGCTCATGTCGGCGTGGTTCGCGCGATGCACGAGTTGAAAATTCCGATCGACGTCGTCAGCGGTACCAGTGCCGGTGCCGGAATCGCTGGGCTGATCGCACTGGGTGACACTGTCGAAACAATGGCCGATAAGTGCTGCGACATGGTGACGCAAGTCTCCGGACATTTTTGGTCGCTGTGCCCGCCGTTGGTGGCGATGATGAGTGGCCGTCATCCGAATCGGCTGCTGAATCCGTGGTTTCACGAATCGCTGATCGAAGACCAATTCATTCCTTGCTCAATCGTGTCGGTCGATCTGGTTTCAGGTGAGCCGTGTATTCATCGCACGGGATCGTTGTGGAAAGCGACTCGTGCGAGTTCGTCATTGCCTGCCGCTTGGCCGCCAATTACTGATGGTGGTCGATTGCTGGTCGATGGCGGCGTCTTGAACAACCTGCCGATCGACGTCGTAAAGCCCGTGTGTGCTCATGGAACGATCGTCGCTTCCGACATCTCAAGCGGTGCGCAATATGACGGGTTTCACGAATACGGCTACGAGTTGTCCGGGTGGAGCGAGCTGCTTCGCAAGCTGATTCCGTTTTCTCAGCGACACCGCTTGCCTTCGATGATGAGCGTGATCTCGCGATGCTGCACCTTGGCCAGCGAATCTCGCATCCAACAACTCATCAAAGACGATCGGGTTCGCTACCTTCAACCACCAGTCACTCATTACGCCATGTTCGACATCCGCAGCGAGCCGGTCGTCTTCAAAGTGGAACAGGCTTCGTTTTCGTATGCGATGACTGAACTCAAAGAATGGGCCGCCAGCCGAGGGTTCAAAGCGGAGTAAGTCGATCCCCTGTTGTTGCCGGTCAGCGTTGTGGCCGGTCTCCGACCGAGCCACAAGCGACACACTTGCTCTTTGACGAAGCGCATTTCGTCTCAAGGACGTCTTGGGAAAGAGCGAGATGCTGGCTTAGGATCAGAGTCATCAATCATTGAATGACTTTCAGGAGATTGCGTCGTGACCGTGACAGCACTCGTGCAGCTTATGGGCCAAAATCGGTATCGAGCGGCCACGACTCACCCCGTCGCCTTAGAGGTCGAGGCCGCTTCGCGTGAGGCGGCATTGAGCGACCTGCGCGAGTTAGCCAATGGGTGGCTGGCGGATACGGAAGTGGTCGAACTCGAACTGACCGAGCAGGGGTCAGCGAATCCTTGGGTACAGTTCGCGGGAGCTTGGCGGAACAATCTCTATTTG
>CAIJTL010000680.1 GCA_903823545.1 uncultured Planctomycetaceae bacterium | reverse complement strand
GCACGCTCCCGCCGTTGCAGAGTCGGTTGGATTTTTTGATTCGAGTCGGCGCGGACTATCTCTCGCTCGATCGACCAACTCGAACACTCTCTGGTGGCGAATTTCAACGAGCACGACTTGCTGCCTGTCTCGGCTCAGGAATCGTCGGAGCGTGTTATGTCCTCGACGAACCGACGGTCGGGCTGCATTCCAAAGACACGGCGGCGATGACCAAAACGCTGTTCGATTTGCGCGATCAAGGCAATACCGTCATCGTCGTCGAACACGATCCCGACGTAATGCGGCGAGCCGACTATTTGATCGACCTTGGCCCCGGTGCCGGAGCCGACGGCGGACAAGTCGTTTCGCAAGGAACACCGATGGAGGTCGCGCACGACGAACGCTCGGTAACGGGCAGGTTCCTGCATGTTCCGACCACCCCACCGAGCTTGCCTCGGTGGAACCGGGCCTCTGCACTACGAGCCAATTCAAGCGATGTTGCGATCGACGTAGTGCAAAGCCCTGAAAACCACCGAGGCGAGCTCGGTGGGGTGACGACGGGGTTAGATTCCGATACCACGCGCTGGCTGACGCTCAACAACATCAGCACGCACAACCTGCGTGACGTCACTTTACGGATTCCGCTCGGCAAATTAACGGCGATTACTGGCGTGAGCGGTTCCGGAAAAACATCGCTTGTGCATCGCGCTTTGGTTCCGTTTGTGCGAGCGAATCTCGCCAACCGTGAAATCACAGATTTCGGAATCTCGCGGCTTGTCGAAGTGACACAAGCACCGATCGGACGAACTCCGACATCGAACCCCGCGACTTACTCCGGATTATGGGACGAGGTCTGCAAGCTCTTTGCTCAAATGCGTGAGTCACGATTGCGTGGTTTTCGCGCCAGCCGTTTTCGGTTCAACACCCCAAGTGGTCGTTGCGAGGCGTGCCGCGGTCGCGGCGTTCAGCGAGTTCGATTGCAACTTCTTCCCGATGTCTTCGTGACCTGCCCGACCTGTCGCGGCGACCGTTTTAATGCGGCGACGTTACAAGTTCGATTTCGCGGACTCACTGCAGCAGATGTGTTGCGACTGCGAATTGAAGAGGCGGCTGATATCTTCGCCAACATGTCGCGAGTCGCCACGGTCCTGCGAACGTTTTGCGAAGTCGGACTCGGCTATTTGCGACTCGGACAAGCGGCAACCACTTTGTCGGGCGGCGAGGCTCAACGCGTGAAGCTGGCGACAGAACTGAGTCGCGACAATTCCGCATCAACCTTGTTTGTGCTCGATGAGCCGACGACAGGACTGCATCCCGCTGACGTCGAACGCCTTTTGAGCCTATTGCGAAGACTAGTTGACGCGGGACATACCGTCCTCGTCATCGAACATCACTTAGATGTGATCGAACAGTCGGACTGGATGATCGATCTCGGTCCCGATGGCGGTTCACGTGGTGGCCTCGTTGTCGCCGAGGGATCACCCAGTGAAATTGCGAAAGCCGCAAAGACCCATACGGCTCAAGCACTGCGCGAGCGAGGGATTTGACCGATGACGAAATGCGGAAACCGCGTCCAGACATCGTTAACGACGAGCTTTTGGTCTTGTTTCGCGGGTTGAAAACTTGCCCCGCATCAATGCGGTGTCGCCGCGCTATCTCTTGATCTCTTCTCGCCGACCTTCGTCATCAACGGTTTCACCCAACTGAGATTTGGGT
>CAIJTL010000679.1 GCA_903823545.1 uncultured Planctomycetaceae bacterium | reverse complement strand
TTTGACCTGCTTCTGATGCACCCGTAGAATCCCGCCGACGATGTTCACGTGACACGACGCTGAATTCCAGCGTCCCTATTTTTCAGGACGGTCTTAACATGTTGTCGTTCGACTCCTACGTCGATGATTTCTATTGCAATATGAACCTCAGCACGGAGATGCCGCTGCCGGCCGCTCGAGAAACGATCTTGGGGTTCTTTGAACGAATTCAAAAGTCGTATCCCTCCATGCGTAACTTCTACACGCGAGAGACCGGCGATTGTGTTCTCGAAGACGATAAGGATCTCGGACATCAACGCTTCATGACGGTTGAAGCGAAACGAGTTTGTAGCGGCTTCCGCAATCCACCGGACATCTCGACCGCTGTTGCTCAGCATCTTGAGGTTCTCGATCTTTTACCTTACATGCTTTCGGTCAGCCCACTGGATTGCGAAGCTCTCGACTTCATGATGGGCTTTGACATGGCCTATCGCGGTAACCACGACGAACTGGTTGCCGAAGCACTCGGCGGCTGCCCTGCCATTGATGGACTCCTCCGCGTGCCGGGCGCTCGCGTGATCAATTACGAACCGTCAATTACGTTGACACTCGACGAAACGTGCCGCATTCAAGCTCGACTGCTGATTGAAACTCGCACAACGGCGTACCACGTTCGTCGTGGCGAATACCCCGAAGAAAATATCAGCGTCTATTTCACGCTCCGCAAGTACGGCAGCCTCGATCCCGGCGTCTCGTTCGGCCAAACGCTGGAAATTCTCCGGACTCGCTGCGAAGAACTGCTCGAAGAACTCGTCGTCGAACAAGTCCTACAACCGCTAGCGCAGGCGATCGCTGCGAAGTAGAGAGGCTACGCCGAGCTTGTTAGCTTTTCGTGGGGCACGTTTTCAACGTGCCTATTTTCAAGCGAAATGAGCACGTTGAAAATGTGCTCCACGACAATACTTCACAATGTCTCATTGCTCGGGCTCTTCGTAATGCTGGCGGTTCTACGGATTGCCTTGTCGGAGCGTTTGGCAGGCGAATCGTCCGCAGTACGAAAAGTCGTAGCCACAACATGAACCGCACGCATCTCACGCCTGATTTGATCTACTCTGTCGGAACGCAGGTCGTCACGAAGGTTCCGATCGTTGGTGCATCGGGGCGAATGGCGCATCCGAGCGGTGCGGTCGGTGTCGTGGTTCAGGCTCCTGTGGATTTGGAGCACTCTTACCGAGTTCGTTTCCCCGACGGTTTCGAATCGGCGTTCCGGCGCGATGAGCTTGTGATGCTAGCTCACTTCAAACGAGGCGAACTGGATGATGCCAATGATGTGCTTGCATCACATCGCTTGTTCGACCGCGTGATCTTGCGAGTCGTCATCGGCTCGCGCGCTTACGGTCTCGAAACGGAATCGTCTGACACAGACCTGCGAGGCGTTTATCTTCCACCCGCCGAATTGCATTGGTCGCTCTTCGGCGTGCCAGAGCAATTGGAAAACGATGCGACTCAAGAGTGCTATTGGGAATTGCAAAAGTTCGTGACGCTCGCCCTCAAAGCGAATCCCAATGTTTTCGAGTGCCTGTTCTCCCCCTTGGTTGAGTTCGCGACACCGCTGGGGCGTGAATTGCTGGCGATGCGTGAGTGCTTCCTCTCGCGAGTCGCCTATCAGACATTTAACGGCTACGTCCTCTCTCAATTCAAAAAGATGCAGTCCGATATTCGCAATCATGGCGAAGTGAAATGGAAGCACGTCATGCACCTGATCCGTCTCTTGAGATCTGGCATCTGCACTCTCAAAAACGGTTACGTTCCTGTGCGAGTCGAAAGTCAGCGAGAAGAACTACTCGCCATCAAGCGTGGCGAGGTCGCATGGTCAGAAGTCGAAGCCCTGCGATTGAGCCTTCATCGTGAATTTGACCAAGCTCTCTCGGAAACAAAACTTCCCGAACGCCCTGACTATGATCGCGCCAATACATTTCTCATCCGAGCACGGCGACTTGCTTTGGAGGAAACTCTACCGTGAATTCCACCCGACCCTTTGATATTGATCCTCGCGTCGCCGCTCAGGTTGCCGAGCATCCTTACCGATTACTCTTCGCGACGATTAGCGGTGCTCATCTTTACGGATTTCCGTCTCCCGATTCTGACTACGACATTCGCGGGACTCACATCCTACCGCTTGAAGAGGTAGTCGGCTTGTGGCCGGACAAGCACGATACGATTCAGGTCGATGGTTTTCGCGACAGTTTAGAAATCGATCTGGTGACTCACGACGTCCGTAAGTTCTTCGGTCTGATGTTGAAGAAGAACGGATATGTGATGGAACAAGTTTTCTCGCCGTTGATCGCGCTGACCACTCCGGAACACGACGAACTCAAAGCAATCGCGAAACAATGCCTGACGAAACATCACGCGCATCACTACGAAGGTTTCTTCCACACTCAATGGAAGTTGTTCGACAAAGAACGCCCACGCCGAGTCAAACCCTTGCTCTACGCGTATCGAGTTCTGCTAACCTGCATTCACTTGATGCGAACCGGAGAGGTCGAAGCCAATCTCGTCACGCTCAACGAAGTATTTCGCCTGCCTCAAATTCCAGACCTCGTTGCCAAAAAACTTTCGGGGCCAGAACTTTCGACGCTCGCCGATGATGACGTGAGTTTCCACGAATCCGAGTGCCAACGATTGCTGGCACAGCTCAACGAAGCCAGCGTCATCAGCCACCTCCCCGAAATGCCCAGCGGCTCGGCAGCGCTGAATGATTTGCTGGTTCGAGTTCGATTGTGCTCGAAGTCCTGACGCCGATCCGTATTCACGAGTATCCGCGATTCGGGTCCTCCTCACTTGGTGATGAGAGAGACGGGGATGTGATCCGTCTTCACGAAATTGCCTGAGGCTCGAATCGTTATCGTAGGCTTTGAAAACGTGACCGACAGGTTACAGCCCTTCAACTGACTGTCACAAATCGAACAGCAGACACTCACTTCACGTGGACTTGCCCACGTTTTGCGGGCGCTCG
>CAIJTL010000678.1 GCA_903823545.1 uncultured Planctomycetaceae bacterium | reverse complement strand
TTGCGCATTTTGCAGTTCAACCCGAAGGGTTGAGAGCCATTAGCCGGTGGTCGCCGAAGGCGCACCACCGGAAAACGGCCAGCAACCATTCGGCTGGCATCCCTCCGGGATGCAAACGACTCATACTGATCGCAGAAAAAAAACTGCGCTACTTGGAGCGTCCGGCTCATCACGCGGGAGCGTGATGGCTACGTAGCCGTCATCGCTCCGCGTGACGAGCCGAACACTATCACGCGCAGTTATTTTCTGTGATCCGACTCATGATCCCTTTTCCGGTGGTATCGCTTCGCTCAACCACCGGCTAATTGCTTGAAACCCTCCGGGTTGGACCGCAAATGCGCAACTTCAAAACTTGCGATTCGGGTTGGTTTGTCGTGACGCTGATCCAAATTGAATAACTGGCTTGCCGCTGGGCTTTGTGATGGCAGAGCGTGCGCAATGCGATGAATTTGCAGAAATGGAAAAAATGCGCGACGGTTTCTTGCCAGCGCCGCGATTGTTTGGGGGGGGGGCCTTGTGACCGACCACAACGACGCGGCGGAGCCGCAACTCAATTGGCAAGCCATTATGTGTTAGCTTGGATTATTCATCACACGGGGAAAATCGTTGGCAGACTGCAGTAGCCGAAATCGTGATACGGATCGCAGAAAATAACTGCGATTCTTGAAGCGTCCGGCTCATCACGCGGGAGCGTGATGGCTACGTAGCCGTCACCGCTCCGCGTGACGAGCCGAATGTCATCACGCGCAGTTATTTTCTGCGATCCGAATGAGATTTCGGATGCAACTTGTGACATCGCTCCGAAGTCTCACGACTTCGGCTACGAAGACATGAATAGACCGGGTTAGCAGCCTCACTCGCAAAACGCGGGTAAGCAAACACACAAAACGAACGACGATACGATTCACAACGAAGGAAACGAAATCATGCGGATGACATCTTGGTTGCGCGGTTTGTGGTCGGGGCGGGAGAGCGGGTTAATGGCTCGGTCGGGAGACCGGCCACAACTGTCGGTTCGGTCGTCAGGCCGGACGCGACGATCAGCAGCCGCTGGACGGCGGCGGCGGTGGAGCGAAGCGGAGGTTTTGGAGATGCGGGTTGTTCCCGCTGTGCTCTTTGTGAACTCCAATGATGATTCGAACACTTTCGATCCGGGGGATGGCATAGGGATTATTCATCCTTCGGGACGCGACAGTGACAACGTGCTGACGTTTCGCGAGGCGGTGAATATCATCAATGCTGGCAGCACGTTTGGCTATTCGGCGGCTGAGAAAAGCCAAGTCGTTGGTACGTTGGGGGTGAATGACGAAATCCGGTTTGACTCTGGTTTCATTGGCCCCGGTTTCATCACGACTCCGGTCACGATCGGCGTGGTCAACGGCACGTACCCGTTGAATCGATCCGTCAAAATCACTGGGCCAGGAGAGGGGGTTTTGACGTTCGACGCGGGACTGAGAAGCCGCATCTTTGCTGTCAATGTCGGCCAGAACGTCGAAATCAGTGGAGTGACTTTGACGAGCGGAAAAGACTCCCATGGCGGCGTAATTTTCAATTCCGGAACACTCAGTCTGAGTCAGGTCACGATTCAGAACGGACAAGCTACCGAGTTCGGCGGCGGAATTTTCAATAACGGAACATTGACCCTGGCGGGAAACACCACGATCCAAAACAGTTCCGCGGGGACGTCCGGTGGTGCGATCGCGAATCAAGGGACGATCAGTGTGAATGACAGCAACATCGAGGCGAACACGGCAGTTTTTGATGGGGGGGGAATCTACAACATCGCTGGTGAAATCAACATCTCGATCAGCACTTTGTCATCAAACCGGGCGAAAAATGGGGCCGGCGTTTGGAACCAGGCAACACTGAATTTGTTGAAAAACACGACGATCAACGAGAACTCCGCGTCTGTATCTGGTGGTGCCATCGAAAATCGGGGGACGTTGAGAGTGAATGAGAGCACGCTCTTCACGAACTCTGCTTTTATTGCAGGGGGCGGAATCCACAACTCTGGTGGCTCGGTGATCGTGTCAAACAGCACGTTGTGGTCGAACCGAGCGGTCGTCAGAGGTGGTGGCATCAACAATCAGGCAGGGGCCGTGACGGTCATCAACAGCACCTTCTTTCAAAACACCATCACCAACACCTTGGCACTGGCCCAGGCAGAAGCGGGCGGGGGCGCGATCAACAACCTGGATCGACTCAGCGTCATTCATTGCACGATCACTGGAAATTCGGCGTCTCCAGTCAGTCAGGGCGGTGCCGGAATCCTGACGAAGAACACTGCCACAACACGGGTCTACAACTCGCTGGTGGTCGGGAACACGGGGTTCACCTTCGATGATGTGAAAGGCCCGCTGAGTACGGACTCATTTGGGATTCTGACGACGTCGCAGACCTTTGCTGACGTTCGAAACAGTGTGACGGCGAATTGGGAGTCTGTGTTGGAGTCGGAGACCGTCGATGGAATTCTGATTCCCAAGTTGAGGAACAACGGGGGGGCGACCAAGACGGTTCTGTTGAAGGCCAGCAGTCCGGCGATTGATCAGGGGTTGGCTCAAAACACGAAGTTCGCAAATGGGGATGCGTTTTTGGTGTCGCAGAATCCCCAGGACCAGCGAGTCACAGTGTTTCCGCGAAACATCAATGCTCCTGATTTGGGAGCGGTGGAGTCCGTTCCGGAAATGCTGGTCGTGAATTCGCTGGCCGATGACGGAGCCGGTTTGTTGTTGACGCTGCGCGAGGCGGTGGCTTTGGCCAACGCGATTCCGGGGAACAACACGATCACATTCGGTGTGGGTGGCACGATCAGGCTCACGCAGGGGGAGTTGACTCTGACCGACCTGGTGGGGACGACGCGGATTGTCGGCCCCGGCCCCAACAGTCTGGCCATCGACGGCAATCTGACGAGCCGAATCTTCCGTGTGGCTGGCACGCCGGGAAATAGACTCCCCGGCGCGACTGCCGAGATTGCGGGGCTGACCCTTCAGAATGGCAACGCTGGGACCGGCGAAGGCGGTGGAATCTTGGCCGAACCTGGCAGTTCTTTGACCGTGTCGAATGTCACGTTCAAAAACAACCGCGCGGGGACGGACGGCGGTGGAATCGCCACGGGAGGGACTCTGATTGTTGGAGGTAGCACGTTCGAGAGAAATGTCGCCGGTCGGAGCGGCGGTGGGATCTTTGCGACCAACAATGGAGAGAAATCCGTCTTCAACTGCACGTTTCTCCAGAACGTGGCGAACGGAGCGGCGGGGTCGGATCTCACTTCTACTGATCCGAATGCGGTGAATGGCGGCGGCGGCATTGCAATTTTCAAGGCCGGTGCCCGCATCGAGAATTGCACGTTCACCGGCAATCATGCGGTCGGAGTGGGGGGCGGAATGTCCGTTCTCAAACCAAACGATGAGGAGATCGACATTGTTCACAACACTTTGACGGGAAACACGGTGGGCCTCGTCCCCGGAGATCCTTTATTGCTTGTAAATCGACTGATCAAATCGCAGTTGAAAGGGGGCGGTCTCTTCGCTCAAGAACCAGCCCAAAGAGTCGGAGCAGTCCGTGTCATCAACACGATCGTGGTCGGCAACTTCGTCGGTAATCTTGGGCCGACAGACTATGGTGGACCGATCTTTGATGGTGAGTTTCGATCTTTTGACGACAGTGGGCTTTCCCTCGTCGGCAACGGCATGGTCCGCGACCACAGCGTGATTGGCGGGGATGTGAGCCAGATTCTCGCGGGGGGACTGGCGGACCTGGGTGGGCCGACAAAGACGATCGCACTCATCAACAATTCCAGCAATCCCGCACTCGGCCAAGCAGCACCCGGCCGATCCGCCACCGACCAGCGTGGGTTTGTCCGCAGCGCGACTGCGCCGAGCATCGGGGCGTTTGAGCCAGGCTCGACGACGATTCTCGTCACCACCAGGACCGATGAGGACAACAGCACGATCAGCCCCAACGTCGGGACCGGTACTTCGCTGCGGGAAGCGATCAACTTCGCCAACAGTCTCAGCTTCCCCACCACGATCACGTTCGCGGCGAACATGACCGGCGTGATCGAGCTGACGCAAGGAGTGCTCATCCTCTCCAACACTCAGAAAATCACCCTTGCGGGACCAGGAGCCGTCAAGCTGACGCTCGACGGTTTGGGCCGCAGCCGCATCCTGAATGTCAAATCCCAGGCGGTCGCGGAGGTCTCCGGCCTCACGTTCCAAAACGGCTTCTCGCTGCGGAACGGGGGCGGGGCGATCGAGAACATCGGCGACCTGACCCTGAAAAACATCGTCGCCCAGTTCAACGTCGTGGACTCCAACGGCAGCTCCATCGCCGCCCTCAACAACGGGGGAGGTGCGATCTTCAACCACCAGGACGGCAAGCTGACCATCGAGAACAGCACGTTCGATGGAAACCAAGCTCGAATCAGCATCAACAACAACGGCGGCGGCGGCGCAGCCATCGCCAACGACGGCCTGTTGAGCGTGGTCGGCACCACGTTCTTGAACAACAACGCCAATGGCGACGAGGGGGGCGGCGGAATCGCCAACTACGGAACCGCGTTCGTCTTCAACAGCACCTTCTTCCAAAACGTGGCCCGCAGCACCGTCCAAGGGGGCGGAGCGATCAAGAACGAAGGGAACCTGACCCTCGTCAACAGCACCCTCACGAACAACTTCGCTCATGCCGGTGCGGGACTCTTCACGAAGAGCTTCTCACCACAGTTCCCCGCGAAAAGCACGGCCGTCAACACGATCATCTCCGGAAACCTCAGCTTCCTCGACAGCAATGGTCAACGAACCTCCAAAAACCTGGGAGGCCCGACGCTGGCGACGGGGAGCGCCACAAATCTGATCGACGGCAATGTCGCGACCATCTTTGAGCTGATCCCCAACACGACGTCTACGATTCCGTTGCTCGCCAACAACGGCGGTCCCACGCAAACCGTCGCCCTGAAGACCGGCAGCCCAGCGATCAACGCAGGAACCGACTTGGACACGCTCTTCGCGAGCAACTTCAGCGCGCTCTCGCTCGTGTTCCCCGGATTGACCGCCGAGAAACTGAACGCGCTGCAAGCCACCGACCAACGGGGCACGGGCTTCACGCGTGAGTTCGACACGCGTGTCGATATCGGAGCCTTCGAGTTGAGTAGCGAGACGCAATTTGAGTTGAGTGCCGGCTTTCTAAACCCCGTCCAGGAAATCGTCGTACCGACTCGTCAGTTGGGGTACTTGCTCAGGGTCAAGAA
>CAIJTL010000677.1 GCA_903823545.1 uncultured Planctomycetaceae bacterium | reverse complement strand
TCATCACGCGGAGCGTGATGGCTACGTACATCGACTCCGCCTCCCAGCAGTGCTTCGAGCGCCAACGCGGTTTCCTCGACGCTCGACGGAGTTCCCGGTCCCGCACCCCAGCCGCCGTCGGGGTTTTGGTTCTCGACGAGCCACCTCACGCCGCGCACGGCCGACTCGTCCGACATCCGCCCCAACGCCTGAAACGCCGCCAACACCTTGGCCGTTCCGTACGTCGGGTTCTCGTCGTTCGGAGCGTGCTGATTCCCAAACCACAGCGGCAGCCAAGAGCCGTCGGGACGTTGGGTGCGATTTAGGAACTTGATCCCGTTCCACAACGATTGAACGGCGCGAATGTGAAATTGAATTCGCGGCTGAAGTTCCGAGCGTTCTGCGCGCGTCCAATCCATATCGAGAACCGCACGCCGCGACTCCACCGACAAGTTAGGCCAACCGCAAATTTCGCGCTGCCATTCAGCCAGCGCCCGAATGGCGTGTGCGGTGATATCCGGCGAACTACGATCAAATGGCAGCGTTCCCCAACCCCGGCAGAAAGTGGGCCAACCGCCATCGCGGTTTTGAAGATTGACAAGCCATCGTGTCGCAGCGTTGAGCGAATCGGTATCCAAACTTGGCCCATCGATTGCGCGAATGTTTGGTGAGCCGGCGGGCGTTAGCCCCCGGACGTGTTCGTCGATTGTCCGGGGGCTGACGCCGCCCGGCTCGCCGTGTGGATCGATTCCGCTCCCTAACGGTCGCGGTACGGATTCAAGATTCATCAGTGCCAGCATTGCTCCCGGCGTGTCGTCGGCGTCGGGGACTCCGCCGGGGAGGTCGGTCCAGGCCCAGCCGCCGGGGGCGGCGTTGGTGTAGGGGTGGACGACTCGGTATTGCTGGCGGAGCAGCCAGGCTCGCAGGCCGGGGCGGGCGTCGAACGGCACGTCGTCCCCCACGGCGTTGATCGACAGCGTCGTCACCCACGTCGCAAGGTTCGTGTCGATCGGCCAGGAGACGCGCTCGTAGTGACCGCATTCATGCGGTCGTGTTGGACCGTCGTCGTCCGCCGCGCCTTCGATCCGATGAATCGGGTCACTACAAGCGCGTGCCGATGCGACGATGAACTCAATCCCGCGTTGAGCGACCGGGTGATCGTGAAGGCCCATCGCCGCGAGGCTCATCGTGACGAAGCTCGTCAGCGGGGTCGCTTCGAGGAACCCACCGTTCGGCGGCTGAATTCGCTCCAACACCTTCAAACTGGCTGGCTTCGCCCAGCGTTGCAACAGTCGCCGCAGTGGGTTCCACGACGGACGAAAATGAAACCGCACTTGCCCAATCGCAATCAACGCCGGCAACGCATAGCTCACGACCGGCAGCCGAACGGCCGCATAAAACCGAGCCGGAATACAAGCCAGCTCAAACGGCAACGAGATCACCTCACTCCAATTGACGAGCCCCGCCAATGCACAATGCGTGAGAATCGGAACGGAAAACGTGTGATCCTTGCCATACCGAGCGATGACCGCTTTCACACCACCAGCGCGTTCAATGTAGGCCGCAGCCAACGAAGTCGCCTCGCTCCGCACAACGATTGCCGTCGCGCCCTTTGCCGCCGATTCGGCGTTGGACTTGCCGGGTCTATTCACAACTTCAGATTGCGTTCGGCTTTCCTGTCGCGGAGCGACAGGGCTACTTTGAACGGCATGCAGGACCGCATGGCACAGCATCGTGGTCGAGATATTGCTGATGCTTTTAACCGTATCGCCCCAGCCACCATCTGCGTTCTGATGTGCGACTAGCCATTCACAGCCGCCGTGAATCAACCGAATCCAAATCTCAGGCACCTCTCGCCCGGCGACGACGTACTGTCTCCGCATTTGTTCGAACGCCATCACTGCGGTCGCCGTTGAGAGGGCAGAGGTCGATAACTCTCCCACCCAATGTCTCAACTCGGTGACTGGTTCATCGAGCAGCTTTTGAACCGGATCGTCAGCAGACACCGGCCTGCTCACCATCTCAGCAAGCAATGCATTCTTGGCTGTTTCGTAAGCACGGCGAATTCGATCGGGCGAGCAAGTCAAAGCAGAACATCCTGAGGCTGAATGAAAGCGAAAAGACTTCCACGACATCGAAGGCCGTGGAAGTCTCAGGATGATATCGAAACTTGATTCGTTTAGACGCTGAACTCAACTACTTCGATGTGAGCTTGAAATCAAACGTGCCGCCACCTGGTGCGACGGTGCACTTTAGCGTGGACTTGGTGTGATCCGAGTATTTGCCAGGCATCGACTCGATCGCACCCAAATTGGCCGGCGGATTATCCAACGTCGCGATCACCGTTTTGCCAGCAGGGTCAACCAACCGACTGATCATGATTTTATAAGGCCCCACGGGAGCTCCCGTCGCTCCTCCGGCGGTTGCCTCGTAGTTCCCTTGAGCGTCAGTCGTACCCACCGCGCCGTCAGCCATGTTTGCTCCCTGCGGTGAGAAAATCACAACCGCTCCTTCGAGAGGCTTGTTATCAAGGGTCACACAGCCTTTCACTGGCACGAGCGACTCAGCCCTGGGGCCTGCAGACGCACTTCCACACCCCACCATTGTTCCCAATCCAAGAGTCAACAACACCAATTGATAAAGCACTTTCATGATCTGTTTCTCCGTTTTCTACACGTCTGATTTCGAGTGTGAGTTTTTACAAATAGGTAGCAACAGTGTCTTCCAAGTTATTTCAGTCCTGAAAGCTTTTCGTGGAGCACAGGCCACGGTGGCGGGACGATTTTAGAATTCACCCAGCACTTGATTATCAGCCATTGTCGAAAGTCGTTGTCGAGTAGGGGTGTCGATCTTCTCGTTGATAAATCGAACAGACCCATCAGCCATCACGGCCTGACACCCACCGGCATGTAAGCTTCCGGCCGTCGCCCACTGACCAAGACGGCCAACAAGATACGATGCAGGGACACCGGGATAATCCCAGCGATTAATTCGCTCCCAAGAGAGATCAACTCCCGGATTGACCCAGCCTCGATGAGACCAGCCGCTGATCGAACCGTTGTACTTCTCGCGAACCTGCTCAATCATCGCGACAGTGTTACTTGTCCCGTCGCGAACATCGCGAGTGCTGTAACTTTGATCGAACCCGAACAATGGTCTCGCATTTGGAGCCAAGCTTGCGACATAATGCGGATAAACGTACTGGTTGTAATTCGTACTAAACTCGTAGTTTGTGCGGTATCCACCTGTTTGAGTTGTGCTAATCGCGTAATAGTTATCCATGCCCGGATAGTTTGGAGAGCCGTTGTCCGAAGGACAGGTCAATACAGCTAAAGGGGCTTTCGAGATGGCCGCATTGACCGTCGGATTTCCCAACACTGTCGAAGCATTGTTAGCCGGATAGGACGGGTGGTACGAAATGCTCGCCGCGTCATTGAAGCTCCACTGCTTATAAAGCGCGGCAAGATCCATATACGGAAGCATCATCACGAACCCGCTGGTATTTGACTGTCTTGGAATTGCAGGAGCACCAGAAGTGGTCCAACTATCTGACGCAACAAACCCCGAAGCATAACCTGATGCCGGGAACAACTTTGTTGCATCGTGGTAGTTATGCAGTGCCAAGCCAATCTGTTTCAGATTGTTCTTACAAGTCGATCGTCTCGCTGCTTCACGAGCTTGCTGCACGGCAGGAAGGAGCAAGGCGATGAGGATGGCGATAATGGCGATGACCACCAATAGTTCGATAAGAGTAAACCCTTTACGTCTGCCCCCATTGCTGTTGCACATACAATTCCTTTCTTAACGAACGAGAGATTGATGTGGCTCTCTCGCGCTGCCGATCACTCACATTTCATGGACGGACTCGCAACGCAATCGTGCGATGACATGCGCTGCCGTGAGCACCCAATGCTCACGAATTTCGCTCTGTCTCAGCCAAGTCCACGTGAAGAAACGGCACGCAGTGCGTGTGCCAACTCAAGAATGTTCTTCAATAACCGTGGTTATTACGGTGCATTTCTCGTACATGCACTTCAACTTGCGGCTGACCACAGCACGCCAATGGTTATTCAAAAGCATCGATGTTGAATTAAGCAGCACACCGTTGCCCGTTATGCAATCTTGTTTGCATCGGAGTCATTGTGAGTTCCATTGGACAAGACGGTTGCAGACGTTCTTCAGCGGTGGGTCGTTGTCCGCTTGATTGGGGACCGCTGTCCTTCAATGAGGAGGAAGTCGTGATTCGATGGCACGTCGTAAAACGTTGTCACCAATCCGGACGGCCAGCGAACACAGAGACTATCGACAGTGCGCGCCGCACCGACTCCGATA
>CAIJTL010000676.1 GCA_903823545.1 uncultured Planctomycetaceae bacterium | reverse complement strand
GTCTGCTTCAGTCCCTTTGCGGTGCCGACGATGCACTTTGGGAAAAGGCTGAACAAGCAGCGGTTGACTGCTTGCTTGCTCGGCAAGAACTTTGGAATGGAATCTACGATGCGATCAGCAGGGAAGGCGTGTCGTTAGGCAACCTCGCTCCAGCCGCCTCTGCACCGCAACAAAAACTTTCTCAAGGACCACGATGAATACCACTTTGCCTGAAGCTGATCTGGTTCGCCTGTGGGAGTTGCACACCCAGCTTGAATTCGCCACGAAGGACGCATCGGCGACCGTCGCCACGATGACGACGGACAATTATGTGAACCATGTTCCCGTCATGACCGGGGGCCGTGGCCGTGACGAGATGATCGAGTTTTACGGCAAGCATTTCATTCCGAAGATGCCCGCCGATACGTCACTTCGCCTTATTGCCCGAACGGTTGGGAAAGACCGGCTCATTGACGAGTTCGTTTTTTCGTTTACCCATGACATCGAAATGGACTGGATGCTGCCGGGGATTCAGCCGACCCACCAGAAAGTTGAAATTCCGATGGTAGTCGTGGTGCAGTTCGAGGGGGACAAGATCGCCTGCGAACGCATCTATTGGGATCAGGCTTCGGTTCTGGCACAGATCGGCTTGCTGGATCGAGCCTCGTTGCCAATCACGGGTGTCGAACAGGCTCGCAAGTTTGAGAATCCGCAACTGCCGTCGAACGAGTTGATGCGGTAAGCCACGATGGCAGGATCGCTGAAACCAAGAGGACAGTGAATGGTCCCCAGCCTTTGTGAATTCTGCCAACACATGAAAGAAGTCGTCTCTGGGAAGGGATCACGCTTCCTCATGTGCCAGAAGTCTCTGGCGGACAATCGCTTCGCCAAATACCCGCCCCAGCCTCGTTCGCCGCTGAATGTCGTTTCGGGAATCCAAACGTGCTGGTAAAACGTTGACGGTCGGACGCTGTGAACCGAAACCAGTTTCAACATTGCGAAGGCGGATTTCGCGGAAGTCATGGGTCATGGTCGTTTTTCTTTCGTCAGGGTGCCGAGATTCAACCAACTGGTTCCTGTTCCGTCCGGCGCGATCTTGATCCGCCACCCGCAGCGTTGACACTTGCCTGTAGTCGGGTTCTCGGTCGCGACGTTGTTGGAACCACAGCCGGGACAGATCGTTTGTTCGCGGAATAGTTGTTGCTGCGGCATGTGTGATCTCACAAATCTCGTGAACCGAAACGTTCGGCGCCGTCATCGAACTGCGTTGTCTCCGCTTTCCAAGCGAGCGTGACGCAACCCGTGGGGCCGCGACGGTTCTTCTCGATGAGCAGATCGCATTGGCCGGGACGATCGGCGGGGTCGTAGACTTCAGGACGATGTAGAAATGCGACAATGTCAGCGTCTTGTTCGATTTGGCCTGATTCGCGCAGGTCTGACAGCTTGGGGCGTTTGTCGGTGCGTGTTTCGATTTGTCGATTTAGTTGTGCCAAAACGATGACCGGAACTTGCAGTTCCTTCGCCAGCTTTTTGAGTGCTCGTGTTGATTGCGCGACTTGTTGTTCACGTGGATC
>CAIJTL010000675.1 GCA_903823545.1 uncultured Planctomycetaceae bacterium | reverse complement strand
TTTAGTGAACCGGCCGCCACTACTGGAACCAAAGCACAAATCGCAAGCGGAATTTCATAGCTCACCATCTGAGCCGCTTCACGCATCCCGCCGAAAAGTGACCATTTGGACCCGCTGGAATAACCAGCCATGATGATGCCGAACACTTCCAGCGAAAGAATCGCCAGCATAATGAACAAACCACAATCCGCAGCCACAGCCACCCAACCATTGCTGAATGGCAAAACCATGAATGCCGCAAAGCTGGCCACGCATACAACATATGGGGCGGATCGAAACAACATCGAGTCGGCCACAGGAGGACACAAGTCTTCCTTCTGCACCAGCTTGATGCCGTCAGCAAGAGACTGCAGCCAACCGAAAAGGCCGCCCACGCGAGTTGGGCCAAGGCGGTCCTGAATTCGCCCCGAAACCTTCCGCTCCAGCCAGATAAAGGCGAACGGGGACAAGGCAAAAACTTGAATCAGCAAAACCGCGTGAATTAATGCTGCAGCGACATACTGCCAGCCACCCAGCCAATCAAAAAATTCCGCGATCGATTGAGCGGCGAACATCATGGATCACACACCCGCATACAGGTTGAAACAGCAACACGTCAGAAGCTCAGGTACTACCCATGCACCTGAAAAATCGACAACGCCAGTGAACACCCAATGGACCGATTTCGGTATCCCGAATGCTGCCCAAAATGAGCCTCTCTGAATGAGTGGAGGACTATGACAAAACCAAAATCTGTCTGCAACCAACAGAGGTTCCGTTTCCTGACAGCGCGGTCGTGTTCCGCATCCTGAGACGACTGATTATCGCCTTTCCCGTCGGTGGGAAGTCAACTTGCTGGCAGGGCAGACGGTCCGGCATCCGGTGAATCTTTTCAAGGATGCCCAAGTTGTCATCAAGAGATGGCTTCTTTGGCGAATTGATGGGCTTGGCCGCTGCACAATACTCCGGCTCGACGTGTTCCTGTTTGTGGTCTGGCCTTTGGTGATCGGCCGTGCGATCCCGTCTGCGGCAGTTTAGCAGGGATCGGATCCCTGTCGGCATGGCTGAGTCTTCCGCCATTTCAAAGCTGCACAATCGATCTAAACGGCCCCGCAGTCATTGCCGGTGAACTACGCACGATGTGATCATTCCGATCCTTTGAGGGAATTCGCAACTTGCTTAGTTGCTCGATTCGAAATAGACCATTCAGGGGATTCACTTATCAATTATGTCTTGCATGGTCATTTAAAAGATGGTTCCTGAGTTCCGTTCGGACTGATCACTCCGCGAACGCAGGGTCCCGTGTAAGTAATTCTTGACTCGAAAATCACAGTCGGTATCTTCATTAGAAGATTCCCGGACTCCGTATTTCCTGTTTAGTCCCTGAATTTCGGGCCTGTCCTGTCTTCACACGCCGTAAAAACGGCAATATCACCTGAAAAAGTTCCGGCGAGTATCGTCGGCCAGAGGCAACTCAATGGCATCGAAAGACAGCAACAGTCTGGTGATTTCGCTCTCGATTTTTGTGCTCCTTTCCCTCGGATTTGGAGTTGCCTGGTACTTTTCCCACGACTTCAACACGCAGCTTGCTCGCCAGATCGCGGAAGTCACAGATTCCGTGAATACTCAGGAAGCAGCGATCAAAACCCATGAAGCTGAAGTGGAGCAGTTGAAGAATCTGATTGGACACCCGGGTGCGACTGACGAAGTCGTTGAAGGAACCAAAGCGGAAATCGCCAAACGCGCTGCCGACGCTTCATCAGCGGCTGCTGCACTGGAAGCGGCCATGGTCGCCAACGCCAATGCTCGCGACGCCGCGTCTCAGTCAGCCACCGACCGGCTCCGGCAGACCTACGATAAGCTGGCCGAGCTTAATCAGAAAGTGGCTCAGCACGAGCAGGCTTTGCAGGCTATGAAAACCTCGCTTCGCGACAAGGAAGAAGAGCTGCGAAAGAAAGAGGCCGCCCATGGGGTGCGTCTCTCAGAGGAAGAAGAGAAAATCGACACAGAGAAGGGCCGGTTGCGTCAAAAGCAGGCTGACTACGATCAGCTGGTCAAAGACAATTCTCGTGAAATCGAACGGATCGAGAAAGAACTGACGCAGCAAAGGCAGTCCCTGATCGCTCTTCGCCGTGATAAACTGAAGCTC
>CAIJTL010000674.1 GCA_903823545.1 uncultured Planctomycetaceae bacterium | reverse complement strand
CCGTCAAACCATTGGCGACGACTTGCCGGTAGGCCCATTCCAAAACGAATGACTCTCCACTCGCCTGTTTGTTTGCCGCGATGATGTAAACGAGTTGGCAATCATTGAGCCAAAAATCGGCGACCTCTCGTTCCCAAGAAGCAGCCGCCATCCCTGCCACACCACTGAGCCGCTGACGCCAATCAGAAACGACTTCGCGGGGAGGCGGAGCCATTCTCGTCAGCGCTGTCGAAGCCTTTCCTGCTGGATCCTTTATCGCTTGGGACGAGCCACCAACCTCGTCGAATTCTTCTTCCGACCAAATGTTTCGATTGAGCACCGCTTCAACAAAACTCTGATCCTTCTCGGAGAAGTCTTTCATCGCCGACGGGAGCCGCCCGTTGGGCTCACGCAAACTGTTCTTCCTGTCCGCAAACAGCAATGCGGCCCAAACATGCTCGCAATTCCCCTGCGTTTCAAATGCTTCGCACGAGCACGACACTTTCAACGCTTTGACGGCTGCGTCATGAAACAAGCAGACATCTCGCTCACCGCGATCGCGCACTGTGACCAGAGCAATATCCGAACGCCAATCAACTTTCCGTAGCTTCTGGTCCTCGAAGAGCCAACGCCCTTTTTTCCGCAGTTCCTCATCAAACTTCTTTTCAAACTGCGTCTCTAATGAGATTGGAGTGCTGGACGATGCAGACATGAGGCATCCTCTCCTCGTGGTGATTACTTTTGAGTGCCACCAAGCGTCGTTCACTCGGTAACAGTCGGAATCATGACGGCATCGAAGACAGCGCCAAGTCTCATAACAGCGACGTTTGCGTGGAATACCGCGCATGGTGGAAGCTCGAGGTGTGACGGCGAGCAATCGGCGTTTTGTGGTTGATGGTTCGCTGGTCAGATCGAACGCGATGAACGTTGCCTGGTAACGAACGCATACGAATCTTCCGCGAGTTGAGTTATCGTAATTGGCAAGCAAAAGATTATTCGCTGGATGAAAGGATGGAAAATTTGAATGCCGTCGTTAGTGACCACAACCCGATGGGTTGGCAGTTTGACAACACATACTCGCAGCTTCCTGACGTCTTTTTCGCTCAGGCTAAACCTGCCAAGGTCCGAGCACCTCGATTAGCGATTCTAAACCGTCGACTGGCAGACGACCTCGGCCTCGAACTCAATACGGTCTCACCTGAAGTCTGTGCATCCCAGTTTGCAGGCCAAGTTCTGCCAAGTGGTTCCCGTCCGATCGCACAGGCATATGCGGGGCATCAGTATGGAAACTTCACGATGCTCGGTGATGGCCGAGCCATCCTGCTCGGTGAACACCGCGCGTCGTCCGGTCGTCTCGTCGATATTCAGTTGAAAGGGGCGGGGCAGACGCAATTCTCACGCCGCGGCGATGGTCGTGCGGCACTCGGACCAATGCTCCGTGAGTACATCATCAGCGAGGCGATGTTCGCCCTCGGTATTCCGACCACTCGAAGTTTGGCCGTTGTCACCACTGGCGATCCGGTCTACCGAGAAGTCAAGCGGCAAGGGGCGATCCTCACCCGCGTGGCCGCTAGCCACATTCGGGTCGGGACGTTCGAGTACCTGTCGGCGAGGGAAGACGATTCAAACTTGCGGTTGCTGGCGGACTACACCATCGAGCGTCATTACCCGGAACTGGCGGACTCACCAAACCGGTATTTGGAGTTCTTCCGCACGGTTATGGACCGACAAGCCTCGCTCGTCGCCCGATGGCAGCTCGTCGGTTTCATCCACGGGGTGATGAACACCGACAACATGGCGATTTCCGGGGAGACGATTGACTATGGCCCGT
>CAIJTL010000673.1 GCA_903823545.1 uncultured Planctomycetaceae bacterium | reverse complement strand
GGATGCTCCACTGATTTCAGAGTCTCGTGAAGCGTCCGCCCTCGCTCACGCTTCGGGTTAGTTTTAAGACAACCTCCGCGAGGAAAAACAAAGCCTTCGTTTATCTCCGCGAGCTCTGCGCCTCTGCGGGAAACTGCCCGTTACCTGGAGTATGGCGTCAGTTTTCCCTAATCGATTTGGGCTCAGCGACTCGCTCTTGCGGATTAGCCTTCAATCTCAAATCGCGCCAAATTCAGGCGGCGTTTGCGGAGTCTTCGGTTTCAACGCGCGATTTCAGTGGTTCATCAAGCGGCATCTGCTTAAACAGGGCTCATCGCCTTGGTCTTCTCTCGCCGACAGAGTTAGGATGAAATGCGACGTCGCCGGGCCACGAGGGTCTCGGACGCGAATCGCGAGGATGTTTGAAATCTGATCTCAGAGGGTTCTCAAAGTGCTTGACCTGTTTACCAATCAGCATCGCTTGTGTGACGGCGTGACGCGACGAAACATGCTTCGAGTCGGGACGCTGACAATCGGCGGACTCACCTTAGCCGACACCTTGCGAATCCAGGCGCAGGCATCTGACTCGAACGAATACCGCACGACGCCGTCGAAAAAGTCGGTAATCCTCCTATGGCAAAACGGCGGGCCATCGCATCTCGAAACCTATGACATGAAACCGAACGCCGTCCGTGATGTGCGCGGGCCGTTCTCTCCGATCAAAACCAACGTTCCCGGCATCGAGATCTGCGAACTCCTGCCGATGCACGCGAAGATCGCTGACAAGTTCACGCTGATTCGTTCGTGCTCGCACAATTACGCCGGACACAACGACGGCATTCCGGTGATGATGAGCGGCTATCCCAACTGGGACGAATCGAAGAATGAGTCGGTTCATCCTGAAATCGGTGCCGTGGTCAGCCGCGTCTTCGGCCAATGTCATCAAGGGGTCCCGGTTGCGTGCGGAATGGGAGCGACTCACTACAGCTATGTCCCCACGACCGCGACCGGTTACTGGGGCAATCGGTATCGCCCGCCGACCGTCAGCGAGAAAGGATTGTTGAACTCCACCGCGACCGTTGATGGACGCCGACTCGATGATCGTCAGCGATTGCTCGGCAGCGTCGATCGCTTGCGATCGGACCTCGATAGCGGAGTGATGAACTCACTCGATTCGTTCAATCGTCAGGCGTTTGAGATCATCACCGGCGACCGAGCACGAATTGCCTTCGATCTTTCGCGTGAAGACCCACGCACGCGAGCTCGATACGGCGAAGGCTGGGCTCAGCAAGCGTTGCTCGCACGACGTCTCGTTGAGGCGGGCGTCAGCTTCGTCACGGTCGGAGTCCCCGGCGGTAAGGAGATCTACAACTGGGACGATCACGCCGTGAATGGCGACCTCCCCACAGCCATGCGAGAACGGCTCCCCGGTCTCGACCAAGCAGTGACCGCGCTCATCGAAGACATCTACCAACGCGGTCTCGATCAAGACGTGATGGTGATCGTCTCTGGCGAATTTGGTCGAACGCCGCGCGGCAACATCCAAAAAGGAAACAGCAACGGAAAGATGAACTGGGGTCGCGACCACTGGCCACACGCCATGTCGATCCTCGTCTCTGGAGGTGGCAAGCGCATGGGCCAAGTCATCGGAGCGACCAACTCAATGGGCGAGCATCCGATCCAGCGCGAACTCACTCCGCAAAATTTCCGCTCGATGATCTTCCACCATTTAGGCATCGACTACCGCCAAGCCTTCAACGACCAAGCCGGCCGCCCCATTCACATTTCC
This sequence comes from uncultured Planctomycetaceae bacterium, assembly GCA_903823545.1. Lineage (GTDB taxonomy): Bacteria > Planctomycetota > Planctomycetia > Planctomycetales > Planctomycetaceae > SXKJ01. The sequence continues at coordinate 12,606 of CAIJTL010000673.1, read as the reverse complement.
TACGGCGATCACATTCCCGAATTGGCATGAGGCGAGAATTGCTCGTCTGCACAACGCGCGGGTGCCCCCGCATCGCAGATGCAGGGTGCCGTAGGCACCAGAAACTTGGAGTGAACGACGAACCGATACTGTTGGTCGTCCGTGAATTTGGACGTCTTGTGCGGAGTTTCTAATGCTGCGCACGCGGCCTCTGCGATGCCGTGCCACCCGCGTGATCTAAACACACATACGTGAAGAGGCGCAACAGTTTTTCATTTCTCCGCAATTCCAATCCACCCAACTTCCGGCGTTTACATCAGGCCAGATCGAGGCACTTGTCCGAGGCAACTCTTCATACTGCGCACATTTTTTCTTCGTCATTGCGGCCTACACCCTGCCGCTCGGATTCACGTTCAAGTCTCAAACTTCAAAGGGTGGCTCAATGGTCGACTTCTTGAGTTTCGGTTCGCGGTCGCGGTTGGTTCGGTTCAATTCACGTCGTCGTGTTGCACGCGCGGCGAGTGTGGCGATGGAAGTTCTTGAGCCGCGCAGTCTGCTGACCGGCTTTGTGACGGCGTCTCCGGCGTATGCCGTGGGAGTGGTACCGGGTGTCACAACGCAGCCGATTCTGACAGTGGGCGATGTGGTTCCGCAGACCGGCGACTTGGAGGAGCAGTACCGCTTCACGGGCATCCCCGATGGGGCGGGGGTTTACGACAACGGTGACGGCACGCTGACGATGTTCGTCAATCATGAGTTTGCCTGGGCGACGACGACCAATCCGTTTGTGGGTGGAGCGGCGGAGCAAGGGGCGTATGTCAGCAAGCTGATCGTCGATAAGACGACGCTGGGGGTGATCTCGGCGGACATCGCCTACGACCAGATTTTCGTGGACGACAATCCGACGCCGGTCACAGGCTTCTTCGGGCGGTTCTGTTCGGGATTCTTGGCGGGGCCGGAGGTTGGCTTCGACACCTACATTTACCTCGCCGGTGAAGAGGCTGCGGAAAGTTTCTCCGCTGGGCAGGACACGTTCGACGGGCTGGGCGGAGTCACGGTGGGCATCGTCGATGGCAAGGCGTATGTGCTCACGGACCTGGGGCACTTCCCTTGGGAGAACCAAGTCGTGCTGCCGAACACGGGCAACTTGACGGTGGTGATTGGCTTGGAGGATGGGCCTTCGACACTCGACAGCCAGCTTTACATGTACGTCGGCGAGAAGGTGGTGGGGGACGCGAATCCGGTCGTGCGCAATGGTCTGGTCGGCGGCAAGCTGTACGTCTTCAAGTCGAACAACGTCGCCAAGAATGACGAGAACACGGTCCACAAAGTGGATGGCACGATCACCGGCAGTTGGGTCGAGATCGTCTCGGCGGACACGCTCAACGAGACGCAGTTGGAGACAGCGGCCGATGCAGTCGATGCGTTCGACTTCCTGCGACTCGAAGACGGAGCGTCCGATCGGAACACGCCGGGCCGCTTCTATTTCGCGACGACTGGCAGCACGACGAAGAACACCAGCAATCAAAACATCAACAAGCTGGGTCGCATTTATCAGCTTGATCTCGACCCGGAGAATCCAACGGCGACGACTTCGCTCAAGGTGTTGCTCGAAGGGGATGCCGGTGATCCGATCGTCAACCCGGACAACCTCGACATCAATCCGCTGGACCAGATGGTGATTCAGGAAGACAACAACAGCGAGCATCGGGGATCGTTCCTCGCCGGTCGCGAGGCGTCGCTGTGGCTGTACGACGTCAACACGGGTGCGTTGCAGCGGATCGCCGAAGTCGATCAGACGGCGGTTCCGAACACGGCTGGCTTCCGCGACGCGGTCGGTGTTTGGGAGACCTCTGGCGTGACCGACCTGTCGAGCATCTACGGCGTCGGCAACTGGCTCTTCGACGTGCAGGCCCATTCGCTCAACAGTTTGGAAGCCTCGCAAGTCGCAGGCTCTGGCACGGACCTCGGTCTCGGTGAGGGTGGCCAACTGCTGCTGCTCAACACGGCGAACATCGCCAGCTCGACCAATCCGAACTTGAGCGTTGTGGGACGTTACGTCATCGGCACGAACGCGGCCGCCGAGATCAGTGCCTACGACGCCGTCTCGCAGCGATTGTTCGTGCTCAACAGCCCGGCGAACAAAGTGGACATCGTCGATCTCGCCGACCCCGCGAACCCGACGAAGGTCGGCGAGATCAGCCTCGCGGCATTCGGAGCGGCTCCCAACAGCGTGGCCGCCAAGAACGGGCTGGTGGCCGTCGCTGTCGAAGCGGCCGTCAAACAGAATCCAGGCCGGGTCGCGTTCTTCACGACTGGCGGAACCGTGCTCGGCTCCGTCATCGTGGGAGCCTTGCCCGACATGCTGACCTTCACGCCCGATGGCACGAAGGTCGTCGTCGCGAACGAAGGGGAACCGGACAACTACTCCAGCGCGGCGAACAACGATCCCGAAGGCTCGGTCAGCATCATCGACCTCTCCGGCGGATTGATCGCGGCCACCGTGACGACGGCAGGCTTCACCGACTTCAATGTCGGCGGGTCACGCAATGCTGAGCTGCCCGCGAACGTGCGCATCTTCGGCTTGTTCGCCACCGTGGCCGAAGACCTTGAGCCGGAGTACGTCGCGATCTCGTCCGACTCGACGACCGCCTACGTCACGCTGCAAGAGAACAACGCGCTGGCCACGATCAACCTCAGCACCGGAGTTGTCACCAGCATCACCTCGCTGGGCTTCAAAAATCACAGTACCGTCGGCAACTCGCTGGACGCCAGCGATCGCGACACGAACGTCATCAGCAGCACGACACCGTCGATCAACATTCTCAACCAGCCGATCTTCGGCATGTACCAGCCCGACGCGATCGCGTCGTTCGTGGTTGATGGCACGACGTACCTCGTCACGGCCAACGAAGGGGACGCTCGCGACTACACCGGCTTCAACGAGGAATCGCGAGTCGCTTCGCTTGACCTCGACGACACGGTCTTCCCGAATGAGGCCGCGCTCAAGAACAACGCTAGCCTCGGCCGACTGACTGTCACCAACACGCTCGGCAAAGGGGGCGACGCGGACTTCGAGGAAATCTACGTCTTCGGCGGACGCTCGTTCTCGATCCGCGCCACCGATGGCACGCTCGTCTACGACAGTGGCAATCTGCTGGAGATTATCACGGCTCAATCGCGTCCGGCCTTCTTCAACTCGGACGGCGGCGTTCTGGCCAACGGCACGGCGGCCAACTTCGACACGCGCAGCGACAATAAAGGTCCGGAGCCGGAAGCAGCCGTCACCGGTGTGATCGACGGCACGCCCTACGCTTTCATCGGTCTGGAGCGAACCAACGGCGTGATGATGTTCGACGTCAGCGTCCCGGCCGCGCCGCGATTCGTGCAATACCTCGTCAGCCCCGGCGACGTCGGCCCTGAAGGTCTGCAATTCATCAGCGCCGCAGATTCTCCGAACGGCCGACCGCTGGTCCTCGTCTCGAACGAGATCAGCGGCACGGTGACGATCATGGAAGTCAGCCTCCCCTCGACACTGACGCTCACCGACGGCAGCGTCACGTTCACCGAAGGGGAAGAGCCAGTCGTGATTGACTCGGCGTTGACGATTTCCGATGCCGACAGCGAGACGCTCGCGTCGGCGACCGTCACGATCACGAATCCGCTCGACGGAACGGAGTTCCTCGAAGCCAACACGACCGGCACGCCGATCGTCGCTTCGTTCGATCCGACGACTTGGCAACTGTCGCTGACGGGAACAGCCACGCTGGCTCAGTACCAACAAGTCCTGCGAACAGTGAGCTACAGCAATGACTCGCAAGACCCGAACCTGATGCCGCGACTCGTTCGCTTCGAGATCATCGACGACACGGGCAATGCCTCCAGCGACGCAGCGATCGTCCACGTCGTCGGCGGAGTCAACGATGCCGCGACGACGGAGATCGAAGGCCCGGAGTCCGGTGTCCGAGGTCAGCCGCTGCACTACACACTGACCGCCAGCGATCCCGATGCGGGAGACACGGAAGCCGGTTTCACGTTCACGATCAACTGGGGCGACGGCAGCCCGATCGAAACGACCGACGCCGAAACCGCCAGCGGTTTGCAGCTCACGCACATTTTCACCAGCGTGGGAACCTTCAACGTGAGCGTCACGAGCACCGACCGCAACGGCGACGAAAGCGAAGCCGCCGAACTGACGGTTCAAATCGTCGCCGCTCAAATGCAAGGAAGCACGCTGGTCGTCGGCGGCACACCGTTGAACGACGACTTCGCTTTAGAGCCAAACGGAGCCAACGCCGTCCGAGTCGTACTCCGCCGAATCGCTTTTGGGACTGTTGCATTCGGAGTTCCTACCGTCTCGACCTTCACCGGTGTGACGGGTATTGAGGTCTACGGCCAAGCTGGCAATGACCGAATCACGGCTCAGACCGTCAATTTGCCGTCCGTGATTTATGGAGGAACTGGCAGCGATCGCATCACTGGCGGACTTCGGAACGACACACTGATCGGCGATGCTGGAGCGGACATCATCAACGGTGGCGACGGCAACGACGTACTGCTGGGTGATGCCGGTAACGACGTGCTCAGCGGAGGTCGCGGAGACGACGTCATCGACGGCGGCAACGATCGCGACAGCCTCATTGGAAACGATGGCAACGACTCGATGCGCGGTGGTCTCGCCAACGACACACTCAAGGGAGGCAACGGAGACGACCTGCTGATTGGCTCAGAAGGAAATGATTCGCTGCTTGGCGAGAGTGGCGCAGACACACTGGTTGGTAACGACGGAGTCGATTCTTTGCTTGGCGGTTCGGGCATCGACACGATTAACGGAGTGCTCGTCGGCCCCGGCAAGGATATCGTGAACGACTCCACGAAGATCATCGACCTCTCGTTCACGTTCGATTTCGATGAGTTGCTGGAGGACTTGCTCTCCTTCAATGCCTGATAACTCTTCAGAACTCTTGTGACAAACCACTCGTCGCTACCGACGATGGGGCGAGTTCTTGAATTGAAATTCTTGCGCGAGTTTTTTGTACTGCGCGTCCCGCTTCGCAGAAGCGGGACGCGTTTAGTCCAAACCTGGGGTACGCGCACGTCGATCCGGAAGTTGCTGCGATCTGTCAGAAAGCGGCCGAGCGATTGGCCGCAGCCGGATGTCACGTCGAAACGATCTCGTTGGATTGGACCGATCCCTATGACATCTGGAGCGTTTTCTTCTTCGGGTCCGCCGCCGCATCGCTCGAAAAGAAGCTCGCCACTCAAGGCGATCTGCTCGACCCCGGACTGCGGCGTGTCGTTGATGCGGGCCTCAAACTGCGAGGCGTCGATTTCGCCAACGCACTCGCCGCTCGGCATGAGTTGTGGGAGAAAGTTCGTCGAATTTACGACCGCTTCGATCTCCTGCTGTGCCCCACGTTGCCAGTCCCACCGTTCGCAGTTGGCCAAGATGATGCCGACCCAATCGACGGCAAAGTGCTCGGCCCGCTGCAATGGACTCAGTTCACCTACCCGTTCAACCTCACCGGCCAACCAGTCGCCAGCGTCCCCGCCGGTTGGACCAAATCCGGCCTCCCCGTCGGCCTCCAAATCATCGGCAACCGCCACGCCGACCAATTGGTCCTGCAAGCATCACGAGCGTGGGAACAAATTCAGCCGTGGTCGATGCGTCTCGCATCGATGTGTCCGGTCTCCTGACCGAGACACCAATTGCCTGACCGCAGGTCTCCCGCATTGTTTGGGAGACCTGCGGTCGTGCGGCGTGTCTCGGTCAGGAGACCGGACACAACTTGTCAATTCGGTATCTCAACGCATCATCCAGAGGATGAACACGATGATCGACCAAATTCGCTGGGCCGCGGTGTGGAAGCAGTTTAATCAGCATCCCGGCACTGAGTTGCTCAATGAGCTCGTCCGAAGATACGAGGAGCCGCATCGGGCATACCACACTCTTCAACATCTTCGTGAGTGTTTCACGCTACTTGATGTAACTCGTGACGCGGCAGATCGTCCGCACGAAGTTGAACTCGCGCTTTGGTTTCATGACGCCATCTACGACACACATCGTTCGGATAATGAAGAACAAAGTGCCGATTTAGCGGAGCGATCGATGCTGGCTGGTCGCGTCGACCCGGCAATCGTCCAACGAGTGAATTCATTGATCATGGCCACCAAACATGATCAGCCATGTCGAAGTCGCGATGAAGCGGTCCTCACGGACATCGACCTTGCAATTCTCGGTTCCGATCCAGAACGCTTTGCTGAATACGAACGACAAATCCGCGTGGAATACAGTTGGGTTCCCGACCAGCAGTTTCGTGACGGAAGAACGGCAATTTTGCGCCGCTTTCTCGAACGCGATTCGATCTTTCAAACAGAGTCATTTCGGAAACGATTCGAAATTCAGGCGAAAGAGAATCTCTTGGCATCAATTCGAATGCTTGAGCACTTCAACCGAGAAGAACACTGAGTCTCTTAAAAACAAGCAGAGCCTGACGTCGTGAAGGCGTCAGGCTCTGCTTAGATTTAATTTTATTAGCACTGAAACAGATTCAGCTCTTCTTGACGTTGTAGCAGTGCAAGTTGTGCTGATCACGGAGATAGAGCTTGCCGTCGAGGACGACTGGGTGCGGCCAGCTTTCGCCGTGCTTGGTCTTGATCTTGAACTGACCCTTCAAGTGGTACTCTTTCGGAGTCGCTTCGATCAGCGCCATGACGCCGTCTTGGTAACGGAAGTAAAGATGTCCGTCCGCAGCAACGACTGCCGCTGATCCACCGCCGGGACCACGACCTGGTCGCCATGCGTCTTTGCCAGTGAGGAATTCGACACAGACCGGGAAGCCGTTGTTGTGGCCGTGACCCATGTAGAGGTAATCACCAATGAGAATCGCGCCGCCGTGATGGTTCTGCAATTCCTTGGCAGGCTTGTACCAGACTTCTTCTGCACTGAACTTGTCACCGTTCTTCACAACTTTCAGTAGTGCCGATCCGCCGTCGCCGTAGCCGGTCGAGCAGAAGACGTAGTCATCGCGAATGATCGGAGTCGGGATGTCAGCAGTGACGTTCGCAACCTTGTTGTAGCTCCAGAGAAACTGACCGTCTTTCGCTCGCGAAGAAACGATCCCCTTGCCGACGAGTTGCACGTATTGCTTCACGCCGCCAGCGTTGCTGATGACGACTGAAGAATATGCTGCTCCGTCTTTCCCTTTGTCGCCGAGTTCTGGAACCGCAGTCTTCCAAATCACATCGCCCGTCTTTTTATTAAGCGCGGCCAACATCGCGTCCTTGGAGCCGGGAGTGACGATCAACCAATCGCCATCAACTGTCGGTGACTCGCTATAGCCCCAACCGGACATCATCTTGCCGCCGAAGTCCTTCGTGAAACTCTTGGTCCAGATGACGTTGCCCGATTCTGTCCCAACACAGGCAAGTTCGCCGTTGCGGTCCATGGCGTAAACCCGATCGCCATCGATCGTCGGCGTGCAATTGGGATCACCTTTGCCAACCGGCGCGGCCCACAACTCTTTGCCGCTCATGTCGAGGCAAATCAGGAAGCAGCCTCCTTTGCGTTCGCCCATCGTGTAGATCTTGCCGCCAGCAATCGACAGGCTCGAAAACCCGCGACCGATTCCATCGGCAGTCCAAACAACTTCTGGACCAGCTTCGGTCCATTCCGTGAGCAATCCGGTTTCGGTCGAGATCGCATCACGCTTCGCACCGCGCCACGTCGGCCAATCTTTCGAAGCCGGTGCGTCAGCCGCAAACGCTGCCAGCGACAACGCGCCGCCGAGCAAACCAAGACCAGACAACAACAGACTCTTACGCATTGGGTAGGCTCCAAGACAGGAGGAGAAAAAGGTGGGGCAGATTCGGGCAGGACTGTATGTGGCCCGAATGACGTTCGCAATCAGGGGGACTCAGTCGGATCACTTGGTGATGGGGCGATAGCCATCCACTTCATAAAGAGGCTTGCCAAGTCGATCGAGTTGAGCGCCATCAAAGCGTCCTTCGACGAAAATGATTTGGCCGCTGCGGAATGCCTTCGCGAACTCAGGCCGATCCTTAAAAGTCACTTCGCCTCCGAACTGATCAGCATCATCCGGCGAGCGGTCGTAAGTCAGATGCCACGTCTTGTGCTTGCGGTCGAATTCCACGATCCCTTTGAGCCACGTGTAGCCCTCAGAGTCGTAATCAAATTTTTCTTCGACGTCTTGCTCAGCGTTCACTTGCTGAATCCCATCAGCACGCACAACCGTTTTTGACTCAGCCGTTCGTTGAGCCGAGCGACTTGCGGTGACGCTGTCAGGATCGGCAAGTTCTGGCTCGGAATCCAGAACGAGACGTTGTGGTTCTCGATCAGAGCTAGCAACACCCTCGTCATCCGCTGATTGTGGCTTCGCTCGCTGGCTCGTTTTTTTGTTACGAGGTTGAATTTGCGTCTCTTCGTTGTAGCCCATCGGCGCCACAACCGGTCGATCATCTTTTCCAGATTCAGGCGGATCAGGAACAACCTTGCCATCGGCTGGTTCTTCAAAGAGATCCTTTTTCGTGGAGTTGTCACGACGGACCGGATCTGGTGCCGACACGGCCGCCGGTCCCAAATCAACTTTGCTAGGGGTGGTCGGCGTCGCTGGAATCCAAACTGTCCCTGGCGGCGCTCCGCCAATCATCGGTTGCGGTCCCATCGCGGTATGGGGAACCGTGCCATACGGGCCGGGTTGACCATACGGGCCATAACTAAAACAACCGGCTGCGAACAAACAAGTTGTCATGACAACGAAACACAAGCGATCCATCCGCATCATATCTCCCTCTCCCTGGGATCGAATTCGGGCGGAGTGGTAGGTGGTTGTCGAAAACGTGTCTAGCCCGGTTCTCCTCAGTCTCCCTAAGTGTGAATGTGACTCGCCGATTTCATCTGGACACTCACGAGCAAAACGGGCTGTAATCCCGCCCCCTTCCGAATGGCACAGAAGCATTCGGGGTCTTGCTCCAAGGATGGATCAGCCGTGGATCAGCTTGCTCGATTATTGCCGTATGTCTGGCGAAACCGGTCGAAGGTTTACCTCTCGGTTTTCTTTGCGATCGTCGTTGCGCTCTTATGGGCCGCGACGATTTCGATGTCATTCCTTGTCGTCAAGGTGCTGCTACAAGGGCAGAGTTTGAACGACTACGTCTCCGCGGAAATCAAAGAGGCCGAAGTCGCCATCAAGGCGGCCGAAGTCAAAATGATGAAGCCGAATCGAGAACTGAAGCAACAAGACCGTGACCGCTCCGACCTCAGCGATGCCTCACACCGTTTAGTGGTTTTGCATTGGATTCAGAAACGCGTGATGCCGTGGGTTCCCCGCGATCAGTTTGACACCTATGCATTGATCTTGGGGATCCTCGTCATTGCAACGATCCTCAAAGACGCGGCAATGTTTATCCAAGAAGTGCTCGTCGGCAGTGTGGTGGAACTGGCTGTGATGTCCTTACGCAAGGACTGTTTTCGGCACGCACTCCGACTCGACTATCAAACGTTGTCGCTCAAAGGGAACTCGGACCTCATGTCGCGGTTCACGAACGACATCGGTTTGGTCGCCGATGGCCTCAGCCTTCTTGGCGGAAAAATCGTTCGGGAGCCGCTCAAAGCGATCGCCTGCATCGCCGGTGCGTTTTATGTGAACTGGCATTTGACGTTGCTTTCGCTCGTCTTCGTTCCGCTGATGGCGGGAGCGTTCCATCGCTATGGCAAATTGCTGAAACGAGCGAGTCATCACATGATGGAGCGGATGTCGCGCATCTATAAATCGCTAGAAGAGACGTTCGACGGACTGAAGATTGTCATCGCGTACAACGGAGCACGGCGTGCCCGACAACGATTCCATCGCGAGAATAAAGACTATTATCACAAAGCGATGAAGGTTGTCCGCATCGACGCGCTGACCAATCCGACGACCGAATCCTTAGCCATGTTTTCTGTCTGTTTGTCATTGTTACCGGGAGCGTATCTGGTTCTGCGACAAACCGATTCGATCTGGGGAATCAAGCTCGCTTCACAGACAATGGAGATCGGACAACTCTCCGTTTTGTATGCACTGTTGGCTGGCACGCTCGATCCGATACGCAAACTTTCATCGGTCTACACCAAGTTGAAGCGGGCAGGGGCCGCGACCGAACGTGTCTTCCAAATGATGGATTGGAAGCCGCTGATCAAAGAGCCGGTTCAGCCGCAACTCATGCCGCGACACTCTCAGTCAATCTCCTTCAAGAAGATTGTCTTCAAGTACGCGGCGTTGACCGAAGCGGTCGATCGACCGCCAGCACTTAATGATGTCACTCTAAAAGTCGTTGCTGGCGAGGTTGTTGTCGTTGTCGGTGAGAACGGCAGCGGCAAATCGACCTTGGTCAATCTTCTCCCTCGTTACTACGACCCGAACGGCGGTTCCGTCTTGATCGACGGCATCGACATTCGCAATGTCCGGCTACGCGAACTTCGCGCGCAGATTGGTGTCGTGACGCAGGAAACACTGCTATTCGATGACACGATCTATGAAAACATTCGCTATGCGAAACCGAATGCATCGCCCGAAGAAATCCTCGCGGCTGCCGAAAAAGCTCACGTGCCGAAGTTCTTTGACCAACTTCCCGAAGGCTTTGACACAAAAGTCGGTCCTCGTGGTTGCCGACTCTCGGGCGGACAACGTCAACGAGTCGCATTGGCTCGCGCGCTTCTGCACGATCCAGCAATTTTGATTCTCGATGAAGCCACATCAGCCGTTGACGCTCAAAGCGAAACAATGATTCATCAATGCCTCGGCGATTTCGTCAAAGGCCGTACAGTGTTCCTCATCACGCATTCGGTCACACCACAGATTTTGGAATTCGCGACCCGCATCGTCGTTATGGAACACGGCCGACTGCTTGCGACAGGCTCGCACTACGACCTCTTGCAAGCGTGCTCGGCTTATCAACGTCTCTACAACGCGCAATCATCCAGCCGAGGCGGTGACAGCCTACCCGAGTTTCAACTGCCAACAGTGAAACACGACTCCATCGATCCGACCGCGTCACACTCCGAAGAACCGCAACTGATCAAGTTCGCCAAAGCCAATGAGACTGCCGATGACAACACGGTCGCGAAAAGTGCGCGACGAAAGTCGAGTTGACTCTCACGTTGTGGCTAGTCTCATGACGGAGTCACACGCATTCGACCGCAGGTCTCCACTTTCGCTGTAGGCCAAGGTATCTCTCACAACCGCGTCCTGCTGTTGTTCGGGAGACCTTCGGTCGTGCGGAGAGTGTCTCGGTCAGGAGACCGGACACAACGATGCCATGATGCGGCACTCGGATCCGCCAAGGAGACCCGTCCTACGGCAACTGCGTCGACCCCATCAGATACCGATCGCACTCGCGTGCCGCTTCGCGACCTTCGTTGATGGCCCACACGATCAAGCTTTGACCACGTCGGCAGTCGCCTGCGGCAAAGACTCCACGCATGCTGGTTGCGTACTTGCCGTAGTCCGCTTTGAAGTTTGACCGTGGGTCAACTTCGATCCCGAGTTGCTCAGCAAGAATCTTCTCTGGCCCTAAGAACCCCAGGGCCAGGAATACGTAATCACATTCCATTTCTACTTCAGAGCCTTCAACGCGAGTGAATGGCGCCCCCCCCTTCACCGGCTTCGACCAATCGACTTGAACGGCGGTCAGTGACTTCAGATTTCCGTTCGCATCGCCGTTAAAGCGGATTGTGTCGATGCAGAACTTACGTGGATCGCTCCCGAACTTCGCGGCAGCTTCCGCATGCCCATAATCCTGTCGATAAATGCGAGGCCACTGCGGCCACGGATTGTTAGCCGCTCGCTCATTCGGCGACTGCGGCACGATCTCAAAGTTGATCAGACTGGCACAGCCCTGCCGCATCGACGTTCCGAGACAGTCATTGCCCGTATCTCCGCCACCGATGACGATGACTTTCTTCCCTTCAACATTGATGCACTTACCATCGCGCAGGTCGGAATCCAACAAGCTCTTCGTGTTGCCGTGCAGGAACTCCATCGCGAAATGAACTCCCTTCAATTCGCGGCCCGGAATCGGCAAGTCGCGCGGCTTCGTCGCTCCAACGGCCAAGACAATCGCGTCGTTCTCTTCTCGAAGATGAACTGCGTCGATGTCCTTTCCCACTTCGCAACTCGTGACGAACTTGACCCCTTCATCGGCCAGCAAGTTGACTCGCCGTTGGACGACCCATTTCTCCAACTTCATGTTCGGAATGCCATACATCAGCAGTCCGCCTATGCGGTCGGCCCGTTCGTAAACCGTCACGCTGTGTCCCGCTCGATTGAGCTGCGCTGCCGCCGCGAGTCCCGCAGGACCGGAACCAACGATGGCTACTTTTTTCCCGGTTCGGGTCGTCGGGATCTGAGGAGTGACCCAGCCTTCATCGAACGCCTTGTCGATGATCGAACACTCGATGTTCTTGATCGTCACGGGAGGCGACGTGATTCCCAGCACGCACGAACCTTCGCACGGAGCAGGGCAGACTCGGCCAGTGAACTCCGGAAAGTTGTTCGTCTTGTGCAACCGGTCAAGCGCTTCGCGCCAATGGCCGCGAAACACGAGGTCATTCCATTCCGGAATCAAATT
>CAIJTL010000672.1 GCA_903823545.1 uncultured Planctomycetaceae bacterium | reverse complement strand
TCGCTTGCGCGTCGTGCTAACACAGTCAACTACGACCTATGTGATCTCGAAGACATCTTCGTCCGGCTTCTTGTAGAACTGCGACAGGTCGAGTCCCCCTTTTTGCTCCGCTTGCACGAGCTTGATCGATTGTTCGATTCGTTGCAGACGCTGTTCAAGCACCGGATGAATCACTGGCTGATCGGACTTTGGTTTGAAACGCGGGACCGTGGGGTAGCCGAGTTGTCGCTGCAATGCGGCGAACATATAGAGCGGTTCTTTTTTGCGGTGAGCCTTCGCGATGCGGCCCTCGCGGACACCGAACAGCAACGGGTACGAGACGTTGAAGGTGGAATCGCGAGTGGCTCGGCGACGGTCTTCGACGAAAAACTCTGACCGGACATAAAGCAGGTCTGCGAAGTCCGAAGTGCCGAGCTCGCGGCGGAGGATCATGAACCAATCACGCCAATCTTCGTCGTACATCGGGTCGCCAGCGATGGCGATGAGTCCGTCGTTGTAGCCGAGTCGATTTCGAGCTAGGCACTCAAACTGATAGATGAAGAGTCCCGCTGGAGTTGGATTATTCGCGCGGTGTTCGGCCTCTTTTTGCAGGATGTCCAAGGCCATGAACTGATCGAAACGTGATTTGTCGTCTTGTTCTGCCTGTCGCATGATGAAGGCTTGGAATGGTGCGAAGTAATGCTCCAAGCGAGCCATCGCGTCGCTCATGCGGCCGGTCAGAATGATTTCGCTTCGCAAAAAGTCGATCGCCATTGGCAGCTTGGTCGTGCTGAGAATCTCCTCCTGAATGGTCAGAAGGATTTCCTGTGACGGCACATTTTCGTGCAACCGCTCCGCGAAGACGCGGAAGAAGTGCGTCTGCTCGATGTACTCTTCGCGGTCTAACTTCGGAGTCGGCATCAGTTCGTCCTTTTTCGATGAAACATGGCAGCGTCGGCAGAAGCTTACATAGCAAACGCCAACAATGTTTGTGTGCAACGTGATTTGGTCGAACACAATTCAGCAGTCAAATAATTCGGACCTCTGAATTTCAATAGGAAAGCCAAGCATTAAACTACCGCCCGTCACAGGCTAGCTCCGGAGTCGCCAAATGCCGTACTACGAATTCATTTGGAATGATGAAATCGTTGATCACTTGGCCGAGCATGACGTCAGCCCAGAACAATTTGAAGACGTTGTCTCGCATCCGGAAAGCACAGACATCAGCTACTCAACCGGTGCCCCGTGCGCTTTTGGGGAAACGGATGATGGACGACACGTTATCTGTATTTATGACTTGGAAGCAGATGGTATTACGGTAATTCCGCGCACGGCTTACGAAGTCCGTCGCCGTCGCCAGTAACTCGCTCCAACAAGGTGAACCATGACTGCCACTCAAACAATCTCTCCGGAACGAATGGACGAAATTCGTCGCTCTTGGCCGCTGCTGGATGCCGAGGTTGAAGACTTGGCATTGCGTGCCGAGCGAATGCGTGAGGCCGCTGCCGAACAGTCACTTTGCGGTGAACTTCGGCGAGCTGTCCACGAAAGCGGCATCCATATGAAGATCGTTGCCGAGCGGATTGGGCTGGATGCGATCGTCTTATCTGAGTGGCTACAAGGTGTGCGTAATCTCCGATCGGATGTCTTGGATCGGATTGCTCAGTCTGTGGGTGCGACGGTGAGTGTCAAACTTCCCAGCCCGAAATCAGTGGCTCCGAACATTCCTACCGCGTGACTCTCGGTGCCGCCTCTTAAGAAGCCTATGCCGTTCTTTCGGCTATCGTCACGAGTTTGAATTCGCCAGTTGCGACCAGTATCGTGCCGACACTCATTTGGCTGTTTCGAGTTCTGTCTGTTGGAGCTGTTTATGTTGACCGATCGCGCTTTCGGAATGCGGTGGTTTGCCGCGTTGATGTTGGTTGGATTCTTGGCTGGTTGTGGTAATTCGGCCGCGCCGTCAGCGACCGGTTCTGGGGCACCGCAGCCGCAGTTGGGGGAATCAGCACCGTCAGCAGACTTGAAGCGAATCATCATTCTGACAAACGGCAACGCACCGTTTTGGGATGCGGCGGCGGCGGGTGCTCGCGACGCGGAGAAGGATTTGAATTGCGCAGCGGATGGCTTCCAAGTGGTCGTTGATCGCAACGATTTCAAAGCTGAAGGTCAAATTGAAAAGTTGCGTCAATATGCCAGCGCGACGGACGTCGCTGCGGTTGCGATCTCGGTCACTGACGCTCAAAACAATGCGATTCCCGATGAACTCCGAAAGCTGCAAAAGCAGGGGATCAAAGTGGTGACGATCGACTCTGACGTGAATCGCGAGACCGGCCGAGACAGCCGCTTTGCTTACCTCGGCACAGACAACATCGTCGGTGGTCGTGAGCTCGGTGTCGCCGCGAAGAACCTGCAACCCAACGGTGGTAAGTACGCGACGTTTGTTGGTCTCAAGAATGCGGCGAACGCTCAAGAACGGATCGGTGGCTTCGGGCAAGGTGTCGGCGACAAGTTCACTCAGGCCGAGAATCTCGGCGATGGAGGTGACGAGGCGGTTGCGCGATCGAACGTGAAAGACGCTCTCGATCGCAATTCAGATATGGCCGTGTTGGCTGGCATCTGGTCTTACAACACACCGGCAATCATCGACATCGTCAAACAATTGAATGCTCGCGATAAACTTAAGCTCGTCGGTTTTGACGCGGACCCGCCGGCCATCCGTGGAATGGGGGAAGGGATGCTGGATGCGATGGTCGTGCAGAACCCATATCAAATGGGCTTTCAAGGAGTTCGTATTTTGAAGGCGCTCGTGAAGAATGACGAAGCGACCGTCAAAGAGATGTTCCCGAATCATGGATCAGAGAACGGCGATCTGCTCGACACCGGCTTGAAAGTGATTGTTCCGAACGAGAACTCGCCGCTGACGCCAGAAATGTTCGGCCCGAAGACCGAGTATATGAAGCTCGATGCGTTCAAAGCATGGCTCACGAAGTACAACCTAACGGGGTCGTAGCTCTCGCAGTAGGTTGGGTCTCCAGACCCGACCGCACGGCTCAGGAGAGACGTGCTACAACGATTTCTCGAACTTTCGACGAGCGCGTATTGCAGAAACCCTGCCCCCACCGTGCGAAGCTCGGTGGGGGTCTCTAGTTGATTGTTGGCTGACATGTCTAACAACGGTGGTTCAGACGGTTCTTGGTTTTCACGGTTGCTTCGACAGTACCGAACGGAACTGTCGTTGCTGGTGGCCGTTGTTGTGGTTGTCTTGCTGACGATGTGGCTGGACGACAAGCACGCCTACTTTCACAAGCCGTGGTACAACGCGACTGAGATTCTGCGACAGACTGCTCTGTTGGGAATCCTGGCGCTCGGAGCGTCGGTCGTCATCATCTCTGGCGGGATCGATCTCTCGGCGGGTTCAGTAATCGCTTTCAGCGGGACGATCTGTGCGTCGTTCATCTTCTGGCTGGCCCCCGTGGATGGTCGCGGTACGCCGCTGACGGAGGATTTGCCGATCTGGATTCTGCTGATCGCATTCGTCGGAACGATGGCCTCAGCGTTCTTGATCGGCAGCCTGCATACGTGGTTGATTACTGTCATCAAACTACCGCCGTTCGTGGCGACGTTGGCCTCCTTGGTTGGGCTGAGAAGTTTGGCTCGCGTGCTGATGCAAGATGTCACGCGAGCGGTAACAACTCGCCCCGATATGCCGGGAACGCCAAGCACTCAAATTTATATTTACGACAAAACATTCGGGATGCTCGGTAAAGAGTGGTGGATACCGCTCGTGATCTTTGTGGTTCTGGCGAGCGTGACTTGGTTGCTCTTGAGCAAGACTGTGACTGGTCGGCACCTTTATGCGATGGGTGGCAACGAAACCGCCGCACGGCTCAGCGGAATTCGCACCGAACGTCTGAAGTGGCTCGCGTATTGTTACGGGGCGATGACGGCGGCGATCACGGGCATTCTTTATACGAGCTTTGTCGGAGTCGCGAATCCCGCTTCGATTGGCATCGGCTATGAACTCAACGCGATTGCCGCTTCGGTGGTTGGTGGATGTAGCCTTCAAGGTGGTATCGGCACGATCCCCGGCATTGCACTCGGTGCGTTGTTCTTGCGAGTGGTCATTGACTCGGTTGCAAAAACAGTCAAGACGCAGCCGGACGAGTTCCAAGGTTTGATCGTTGGCGT
>CAIJTL010000671.1 GCA_903823545.1 uncultured Planctomycetaceae bacterium | reverse complement strand
GCGTCAAACTGAGTCACCGCCGGCTCTTTTGCTTGCAAACACAGTGCTTTTCTATGAATTTGCAAAATTCCGCGAATTACCCTGTTACATTGCAGATAACAATTCGGTCAAATCGTCCACGCGAATCATTAAAATCGGCCGTACCACTCAGGGCTAGCCCAGAAAACTTCAAAGGATAACGAGATGCCAGTGCTGCTTGAGCGAATTAATGAACTTTCTCGAACGTCTTTTGACGCCGAGTCGGGTGTGTTGCGAGCTCGCAAGCGTCGCCCTGACGCCTCGGTGGACTTGGCTTCGATTGAGCAAGCCGTCCGCACAATTCTGACGGCCGTCGGAGAAGACCCAGACCGCGAAGGGCTCCTGGAGACACCACGCCGAGTGGCCAAGATGTATGCAGAAATGTTCTCAGGGCTGACGCAAGATCCGGCTAGGCATCTGCGAGTCACGTTCTCGGAGACCTACGACGAGATGGTGCTGGTCCGCGACATCCGCTTCACAAGCATGTGCGAGCATCATCTGTTGCCATTTTCGGGAGTCGCCCATGTCGCCTACATCCCGAATGGCCGAGTCACCGGCCTGAGCAAGTTAGCTCGCGTGGTTGACGAAGTTTCGCGACGCCCGCAGGTCCAAGAGCGGTTGACCCAACAGGTCGCAGACCTAATCGAGACAGAATTGGCGAGCAAGGGTGTCGCCGTGATCATCAGCGCCGAACACTCCTGCATGAGCATCCGAGGAGTTCGCAAGCCAGGCAGCCAGACCGTCACCAGCGCGGTGCGTGGCCTGTTCAAAACGAATCCGGCCAGCAGAGCCGAAGTGATGTCACTGATCCGAGGATGAAAAGTGTTGCTCTGGTCCAACCGCGATAGCCACCGATCCACGTTGAAAGGTTCAGAATGAAACTCACCCTGATTTTGGCACTGACCACTGCGATGATGATCGCGTCCGCCCGCATTCTTCGAGCCGATCCACCAGCGAAGGTCGGAGCGGACACGGCCGAGCTAATCAACAAGGCTTTGGCCAATGCCAAACCGCAAGCTGTGGACGTTCGATTGGCTACGTTGCAGGCGGCCGCGAAGGCCGTGATGGAGGCTCGCCCGAACAATTTGCTGATCTCGACAAAACTGCAAACGGTTCTTAATCAACAGGAAACCAACGTCAACAAGCAGGCCAAATCGCTGCAAACCGCCTTGTCTGAATCAGCCGCGATTCTGAATTTCCGTATCAAGAATGAGTCCGACTTGCCGAAGGGATTTCCCGAACCGTGCGCGCTCGGAGAGATTCAGTTAAAGCACTATCCGCCCTATCGTCTCGCCCGCGCGCCATCCAAAACGGACAATCCGTTCTTTACGTTGTTCAATCACATCAAATCCAACAAGATCGAAATGACAGCGCCCGTCGAAATGCGCTATGGCGAAGCCGACCAGAAGTACCAACAGATCGACATGGCGTTCCTCTACGGTGCGCCGGATTGGGGCAAGCTCGGGGACGCAGGCATGGGTGTGATGGTGGAAGACATTGCCGAGATGTCCACGGTTGCCATCGGTCTCACCGGGGATTTCGATCCGAATACGTCCTCCCACGTCAAGGCGCTGGAATCCTGGCTCGCTAAGAATGCTTCCGACTACGAACGCGACGGTAAGGTTCGCGTGATGGGCTACAACAGCCCATTCGTCTGGAAGTCGCAACGGTTTTTTGAAATCGAAATTCCGGTCAGGAAGCGAGCACGAACTGCGGAGATCGCCAAGCCGTGAAACTGCATCACCCAGTTACAGCGACATGATACGTTCGACCGTCGTCGCGCAACCCAATCAGTGAGTCTATGAGCAGAACTAGCCGTGGTCGGCTGAAAATGAACCCGGTGGGTCGTACTGAGGTGATGTCGCTCACAGGAGGTTGAGAAGTTCTTGTGAATCGTTGGCTGGCGGGTCCGACCGGGCGTGAGACAAGGAAACGCCCGACCCCGACGCATGGCCCCGCCAGCCTTTTCTTTTTCGTAGCTCCAATACAGCAAAGAACATCATGATCATTCAGAAGGACTACAAGTTTTACGCGGCTCATCGCAACGAAGAGTTGGACGACAAATGCCGCAACCTGCACGGACATCGGTACGGCGTCCGCTGCTTCTTCGAGGTCGAGAGAACTGGTGCGATCAGTACGCTGTTTGGTGAATTCGATCAGAAGATCGAACCGTTTCTGAAAGCAGAATACGACCACGCGATGCTGATTCACGTCGCGGACCCGCTTTACGAAACACTGCGCTCCCACATGGAGCGAACCGGCGAATCGTTGCGAATGAAAACGTTCGACGCTCCGACCAGCGTCGAAAACCTGGCTTACCAACTCTTCACCGAAATCACGGAACTCGGCTTTCGGCTCAACCGCTTGGAGGTTCGCGAAACCGACACGTCGGTGGTGATCTACACCCGTGAAGACTGGGTGGAAGACAGTCGACATCCACGCCGTCGCCATGCCGCTTCCGTTTGTTCTGGCCACCTCAATGTCAGCTTGATTCGAGAGGCGGAGACTCCGGCTCTCGCCAATTCTTCAACCCGTTGAATTTCTGAAAGGAATCCTATGTCGCGTCGATCGAAGTCCAAGGCGTTGTTCGTCCTGGCCGCTGGTGTGTCATTTTTGCTGTCGGTTTACCTCTGGTTTACCGGCCACAAAGAACAAGGTTTGTACGTTGGTCTTTGGGTGCCGTCGATTTTGTCGTTTGGCACACTCACGTTGAAAGGAACGCCCAATGAATGAAACGATGCTTTTCTTCGTGGGGTTCCTCGTTTTCGGCGTCGCGATCGCGGGCACGATTCTTTCTGTTATCGCCTCTGATTACCCGGAGGATCAGAATCGATAACGACATCGATTCTGGATCACCCTTCTGATCACTACTGTCAATAAAATATTGATGGGATATTTCATGCATGCGACGAACAACAACCTTTCCGAGCAGGCACAGGATCAAATTGTAGAACTTTTGAATCAAGTACTGGCGGATCTGATCAGCTTACAACTTCATTCGAAGCAGGCACTGTGGAACTCTAAGGGGCGGAACTTCATCACTTTGCACGAGTTCTTCAGCAACGTCGCTGCGGATGCCTGGGATGTTGTCGACAGAGTGGCTGAGCGCATCACTGCATTGGGCGGGCAAGTGGAAGCGACCACTAATCTGTTGGTAAGTGGCACAAGACTTTCCTCATATCGTGTTGAGATCGTAGTCGGAAATGATCTCGTGGACGCGTTTTCTTGTTCAATGGAAGTAGTGGCGGAAGCGATACGTGACGCAATTGACCAAGCCGCGGTGCTTGATGACGCGGATACAGTGGATCTGCTGGCAAACGTGTCGCAGGAACTGGAAAAGAAGCTTTGGTTTATCGAGTCGCACCTGTACGGGAATGCTTGAATTACCGTAGCAGCAATCAGTTCTAGGAATGATTGACCATGTCAACAGCGACAACTTGGATGAAACATGGCCTTACGCCGAAAAGGACGCCACAACTTCGATGGGGACTTTGCTGTCAGTTCGCGCTCGTGCCAATTCAATTTCGAACGACAACAGCAACCTCATTGATGCGATTGTCTCTCATGGAGCGGCTCCGCAAAGTTTCGGACCTCTGCCTGTCCAATGCAGAATCATTGCTGGCGGCCTTACAATACTGTGCCGAGCACGACATCGGATGTTTCCGGATTCCGAGTTCAATTCTGCCGATCAAGACGCATCCCAAAGCTGGCTATCAGATCGACGACTTGCCGGACGCGAATAGCATCATTGAGACGTTTCGGCGTTGCGGTGGCTTCGCGATAGAATATGACATTCGGACGTCATTTCACCCGGATCAATTCGTTGTGCTGAATTCGCCACGCGAGGATGTCGTTGAAAAGTCCATCAAAGATTTGGAGTATCACGCGGAAGTCGCTGAATGGGTCGGCGCGGATGTCATCAACATTCACTGTGGTGGTGCCTACGGCAACAAAGGGTCTGCACTGACAGCGTTTGCCTGCAATGTGGATCGGCTTTCGGAGGGCGTTCGATCTCGACTTACGATTGAGAACGACGACAAGACTTACACTCCATCCGACCTTCTTTCGTTGTCTCGCTTTACTGGTTTACCGGTCGTTTACGACGTCCATCATCACCGCTGCTTGCCCGACGAACTCAGCGTTGAAGATGCTACAGCAGCGGCCATCGATACCTG
>CAIJTL010000670.1 GCA_903823545.1 uncultured Planctomycetaceae bacterium | reverse complement strand
GCTTGATCGACGTCAGCGGCTTTGGTTGGTTCAGCAGTACTTTTCACAGTGCCGCCTCCGCCAACGTGTGCTTGAATGACCCGCAAAATGTCGGCCAGAGTTCGCAGGCCACCGATCACCGATGAATCCATGTCTTGAAGCTGCGGCACTCGATCAACCAGTTCACTCAGAATTTCGACTCGCTTGATCGAGTCGATTCCCAAGCCCGATTCGATTTCCATATCCAATTCGAGCACATCGCTGGGATAGCCGGTCTTCTCGGCCACAACCGCCAGCAACAACTTGGCGAGATCAACGGCAACGGGCGACGCAGACGGACGAGCTGTTGGTTGATGCGATCCAGTCGAAACAGCGACTGAGGCCACAGGCTTTGGTGCGGCCGGCACTGGTGACTCTAGCTGCGGTGCAGATTGCTGGATCATTTCCAGAATTTCGCGCAGCGTTCGCAGTCCGCCGATTTGTGACGTCTCGACAGCGGCCAACGACGGAATTCGTTCGACAAGCGTACTCAGGATTTCGACACGCTTGATCGAGTCGATCCCGAGGTCCGCTTCCAACTGCATGTCGAGCTCAAGGACTTCAGCCGGATAGCCAGTCTTCTCGGCGACGACCGCGAGCATCAACTTAACGAAGTCCGCATCGGCCGGAGCTGCCGGGGTGTGAGATGTTGGCCGGTAAGCGGGCTGGCTTGGGGACGCTGGTTGCTCCGCTGGTGCCGATTGCTGGACCATTTCCAGAATCTCTCGGAGAGTTCTGAGCCCACCGATTTGTGATGTCTCAACAGCGGCCAGTGCAGGAATGCGTTCAACAAGCGCGCTCAGGATTTCAACTCGTTTGATGGAGTCGATACCGAGGTCTGACTCCAACTGCATATCGAGTTCGAGGACTTCGGCAGGGTAGCCGGTCTTTTCGGCGACGACCGCCAGCAATGTCTGGCGTGCATCTGCGGTCGATGAACTCGCACTTGGCGATTGAGCGGCCACCGGTGCAGTTGCAGTGGAATGAGAAGCGTTCGTCCCGCCGCTGGCACGAGGAGCCGCTGTGGCTGGTGCCGAATGGTTGATGAGATCTAAGACCTCGCGCAGTGTCCGCAAGCCGCCGATCTGCGATGTTTCCACTGCCGCGAACTCCGGAATCCGTTCGACCAACGCGCTGAGGATTTCGACTCGCTTGATCGAGTCGATTCCCAAGTCGGACTCCATGTGCATGTCCAACTCCAGCACTTCGGCGGGATAGCCGGTCTTCTCGGCCACGACTTCCAAAAGCAGACCACTGAAGTCAATCGACTCAGCGGCTGGGGAACTGGCTGGTTGTGATGCGAACGACTGCGGCACTTCAACCGGCGTTGAATGGATCGGTTGTTCGCGAACCGCTGGGCGATCGGTATAGGCAGGAGCTGAATGCGTTGGCTGACTCTGATTCGTGGCCGCGACATTGTTCGAGTATGCGGGAGATGACGAGACATTCATTGACTGCGTGTCAGCAACCGCAAACGGTGCCGCAGAAAATTGCGGAGCAGCGGAAAACTGCGGAGCCGAGACCGCGATGCCGAGCATGTCCGACGGTCCGAACGAATTCTGCATGGCTTGCAAAAACGCTTGATGGCTCGCGGTCATTGCCTGAAGGAACGTTTGATGGGCGGACGCCGTTTGTCGTGAAACCTCATCGAAGGCGGGGCTGTATTCCGGCGTGTTATGACTCATGGCAGTTGGTGTTTCGAATGCTGGAGACGGTATTGAAAGTGGCTGCGCGAGTGGCGGCGAAACATGAGTCGCCGCAACGCTCGGTAATACAGCGTTGAAAGAATTCGGAACGGGTTCCGCAGCACGGATCTCTGCGGCGCGAGGCTTTGGAGGCAATCCAGGTTGCGGCGGAACGGCGTTCGCGGGATATGGTTTTCCGTAGTTTGACCCGCAGATCATGATGTCGTGCGGTTTCGGAGCCTCAGGCCCGTTGCTCGTCGGAGCTTCATCCCAAAGGTTTGTGAAATCGAGTGACACACCTTCCACAAAGAGTTGTGCGAGCGCGTGCCAGAACTGCGTCACGCCGTTCGCGCCGCGTCGGTTCACGGCAACGGCAAGGTGCGGCCGCCCGGTCAGGCACTGTCCGACCAATTTCGTGAGGACGTCTTGCGGACCGACTTCGACGAAGACTCGCACGCCACGGTCATACATCCGTTCGACGATCTCTTGGAAACGGACCGGTTCGCGAAGCTGACGTGAAAGCAGCGCCGACAATGTTTGCGGATCATCGTGCTGCATTGCATCGACATTGCAGAACACCGGTTGCTCGGCTTTGTGGAACGATTCTTTTTGCAGCAGGTCACGGAACGTTTCTGAGGCAGCAGTCATCTGCGGTGAATGGAATGCATGTGCGACTTGTAACCGCTGGCATGTGATGCGTTGGTCGGTCAACGACTGTTCGAACTTTTGGATCGCCTCCAATTCGCCGGAGATGACGACTTGTCGCGGTGAGTTGTGATTGGCAACAACCAAGCCTGGTGGCAATGGCTTTGACAAGAGCGACCGCGATTCGTCGGTCAGCAGGACGGCCAACATGCCGCCCGGTGTGGTGACCGTATCGTTCATGATCTCGCCTCGACGTCGAGCGAGTTTCACAAACGTGGACTCATCGATCACACCTGTCGCACAGAGCGCGGTCAATTCGCCGAAGCTATGGCCAGCAACGCAATCAGGAGTGACTCCGGCGGCTCGCAACAATTGCAAGTAGGACAAGCTGCAAACACCGATCGCAGGCTGCGCCCACTCGGTCGACTGGAGGCGTTGTCGCTGTGCGTTGCGTGTCTCCTCATTAAAAGTCGTGGCAGGGAAGGCGATGTCGTGCAACGGCAATTGCTCAGCAGCCTTGTCCCAAGTTTCGCGAGCGGCCTCGAAATTCAGTGCGAGGTCCGCACCCATCCCAATGAATTGGCTTCCTTGGCCGGGGAACAAGAAGCCGATTTGGCCGTCCGTCTTGTCCGCTTGTTGGCAGTAAATTCCCGAAGGATCTTTGATCGGCAATTTGGCATCAGCGAAGAGCGTTTTGGCTCGACGCAGTTTCTCCGCAGCCTGTGGTCCATTTTCGGCAATGACCGCCAAACGCAATAAAGACGAGCGATCGAACTTCTGCTGCGTCTCAAAGGCCAAACGCTGAAACGTCTCTGGATGAATGGCTGAGCTGGCTGCGTTAGCGAGTTCATCAACTAGCTTCAGCAAGCTGTCGCTGGTGCCCGCTGCCAGCACGAACAATTCGCTCGGCGTCGTGCGGAGTTTGGCGGGACGAGCAGCGGGGCCGGTGTACTCTTCCAGTGCCACGTGAAAATTGCTGCCGCCGAATCCGAATGAACTGACGCCGGCGCGGCGTGGATGTTCTGAATTACGAATCCACGGACGCATTTCTGTATTGAGGTAGAACGGACTCGACTCGATCTTCATTTCAGATTGAGGTCGTTCCACTTTCGCGGTTGGCGGGAGCACTTTGTGATGCAGCGCCATCACGGCCTTAAACATACCAGCGGAACCGGCAGCCGCTTTCGTATGACCGATTTGCGACTTCACCGAACCGAGAGCACACCAGTTCGCGGGATTGGCTTCGTCGGCAGCATCTGCGAAGACCATTCGCAAACCTTCAAACTCCGCGCGATCGCCCACGCGAGTAGCGGTCCCGTGTGCCTCAATCAATTCGACTGTCCGAGGCGAGAAGTCTGCCGATTCATAAGCGCGACGCAACGCACGAGCTTGCCCGTCTGGCCGTGGCGCGTAAACGCTCTTTGCTCGACCATCGGACGAACTGCCGAGTCCTGCGATCAACGCGTAGACGTGATCGCCGTCTCGTTCGGCGTCAGCCAATCGCTTCAGTGCAAACATCGCGATCCCTTCACCGAGGATCGTTCCATCTGCCGCGTCAGAGAACGGTCGGCAGTCACCCGTTGGCGACAGTGCCGGAGTCTTACTGAAGCAGAGAAACATCAGCGGGTCGTTGAGCGTATCGACGCCACCCGCGATGACCATGTCAGCTTGGCCAAGCTGAAGCTCATTGACCGCCATCGACAATGCGGCAAGTGACCCGGCGCACGCTGCATCGACAACACAGTTGGTTCCACCTAAGTCGAAACGGTTAGCAATGCGTCCCGCGACGACGTTGCCGAGCAAACCAGGGAACGTACTTTCTTGCCACGGCACGAACTCGTCAGCGATTTGCGCACAAGCCGCTTCGATTTGCTCTTCTGCAAAACCTTGCTTACGCAATCCGTTGGCCCATTGGCCGTGAGCCATACGGCCAGACATGTGAGCTGTGAGTTCCGTCGTCCCCGCAACCCCCAGGATGATGCCGACACGTTCGAGATTCATCTTCTCCGCACCGCCAGCGTCTTTGAGCACGCGGTCAGCCAGCATCAACGACAGAAGTTGCGACGTGTCCGTTGCCGGGATGATTGACGGAGGAATGCCGTACGCGAGCGGATTGAACGGCACTTCGGGCAAGAAGGCTCCGCGCTGACAATACGTGCGATCGGGCGTCTTCGGATCGGCGGCGAAATAGTCGCTCGCCAACCAGTGTGACGCCGGAACCTCACTGGTGAGGTCTTTGGCGGCGACGATGTTTCGCCAAAATGTGGGGACGGTTGGTGAACCTGGAAAGAGCGCACTCAGGCCAACAATCGCGATCGGATTCTTATTCACTGAAATCTGCCTTATTTGAATGTTGTCTGTCGCTCAATCAACCGGAACGCGCGAGCGTCCGGTTCAGCGGAGTCTTTAATAACCAGACGCTAGCGCGTTCCGGCTATTTGCGGTGTTGTTAGTTTAGGAATTCGGATCAAAGAGTGCCTGTCACATCAAATGGCCGGGGACGAAAACTGAACGCTTCAGCGGGGACTGCCACACCGAAGCTTCGTAATTGTTGTGCGCGAGTGATGACCGCTGCCCCTTCCATCAGGTTTAAACCGATCTGCACCACGCCGCGGTTTTCGACGGGCTCGAGGAACGAGCCACGAACCCAATCGTTGAACGCCCCCATCGCCGGACCACACCATACTTGAAAGTCGATCGCACGTCCCGGTGCTCCTTCGATCGCCCAACGACTTGCCTTACCCAAATACCAACGAAACGCCAATGCCATGCGATGATGCGGGTCTCGATCCGCTCGCTCCGCCTCACGCGGTTCGCGACCTTGCCAGAATTCGCGAGTCTCTTTCCAGACGGCATCAAACGGCTGACGAAACATTTGCGTTTCGATTTCTTTCTGCACGGCAGCGGGAACAGTGTCCCAAGAATCGTAGTCTCGGTAGACGTCGAACAACCGAGCACCTCTCGCCGCGAAGAGTGTCCCTCGTTTGAGGACTTGCACGCGGACGCCCATTTCAAACATGTCAGCCGCTGGTGCCATCGTCACGTCTGCGAGTCCGGCTCCCGCCAACATGCGTCGCGCGTCCAACGAAATTCCCGCTTCGTTGGCAGACTGATTCACGGAGCCCGTGAGTACATACGCCGCCCCCAGTGCAAACGCCGAGGCAACCGCTGATGGAGTTCCCAGTCCACCGGCCGCTCCGATTCGTACCGGATTTGTGTAACGCAATTCTCGAACGATGTCGTCTCGCAATCGCATCAGCGATGAGAGCAATGCGCCCAAAGGACGATTGTCGGTATGGCCTCCAGAGTCAGCCTCGGCCGTGATGTCTTCAGCCACCGGTATTTGAGCAGCTAATTGTGCTTCGGCTTCAGTGACTCGACCTGCTTGAACCAACGATCGCAACATCTCCGACGGAGGCGGACGCAAGAATGCAGCGGCAACTTCTGGACGCGAAACTTTGGCGAAGATTTTGTTCGGGCGTTGAACGCGACCTTGAGCGTCGCGAGTCAGCCCTTGGCACGCGTAACGCACAACGCTTGATTCGAGCTTCATAAACGCGGAAGTCGAAACACGTCGAACCCCTTCGGCCAAGAAGAGGTCCACCGTTTGGTCTTCGAGTCGCGGTTCGCTGGGGGTGTGAATTAAGTTCGCACCCCATGCGGCGTTTGTTCCACTCAGCCCCGCTTTGACTTTCGTCACCAACTGTTGAATGCGATTGAGTGATAGGCCAGCGCACCCGAGGAACCCCAGCATTCCACACTGGCCGACTGCTTGGACCATTTCGGGAGTCGCGATTCCATTTGCCATTTCTCCGGCAACATACGGAAATCGAATTCCGTGTGTTTCAGCGAATGAGCGGTCACCCAGCCATTCGGGATACAGCGGCGGCAAGACACCCAACAATGACCAGTCATTGGGTAGAGAAGGCTGCGAGCCAGCTTCATCGCCGAATAAGACACCGACATGGCGGCTCTGGCGATTTTGAACAACATAGGCCGTATCACGAATCCGTTCGACAGCCATGACAACTTCGATAGGGCGAACGTGCGGGCGAGCTTGGGCAGGTTGAGTCATGGTTGCCTGGTCGGCGATCTCTTCGTTTTAGTTGGTCACGGTTGTCGATTGGGTCGAGTACGATACCCAAGTCGCTGTGAAACCGTAATCCGCAGCGTTAACAAGAGCACGGCTGGCGAATGTGTCAATTTGCGAAAAATGTTCTTCAATCCAGACGGAAGCGCCAGCGAGGGTTTTTCCGGAAAAACCCTCACCAGCAATTCTGTCTGGGATTTCGGTCAGAATTATAGACCGACGAACTTGCCAGACGTGCTCCTAAAAGTCCGCCTTCTTCGAGGTATCGCTCATGAGTGACCAAGCTAACGAATTCTATCGGGAACTCATCAACGACTACGTCCATTCGCGGCCAAATGC
>CAIJTL010000669.1 GCA_903823545.1 uncultured Planctomycetaceae bacterium | reverse complement strand
ACCTCCATGTCTCGCCACTGCGAACCATCAAACCTAACGCGTTACCCTCGCTCTTCCAGAAGAGCATCTTCCCGTCCGGCGACACACCGACACATTTCACATGCGGGATCGGCGTTGGCAACATTTTTCCGTTTGTGACATCGACCAGCAGTCCCTCACTGGCGCGCCCACCGGCCAATGCGAGCGATCCGTCACCAGACAACGCTACCGAATGTGCTCCCACCCAAGACCGTTGGCGATGCGAACCGAGGACCGCGACCAACTCCTTCGGCTGCCAAGCAAACCGCTCCTCCCCCGGAATCGCGGCCGGATCGAGTTCATCAAACGGCGACGGTCCCGCCACGAAGGCAAGGTTTGCTTGGCTCTTCGCCACTTGGCTCGGCTCAACTCGTGCCTTCGCGCGATCAACTTCGCCCGCCAACTTGTTCGTCTTCTTGAACTCACGACCAGACTTCGTCCGAATCGTCACAACCACGACACCGCACAAAATCACGGACGCCATCCCCGTGACTGCCCACGCCATCCCGCGCTGCGACCAAGCCCGCTTTCCGGCTCGCTGACTGGCACCACTGGAATCACGATTCAACCGAGTCGTGTCATCCGTGAACGATTCAAAATTGATCGGCGAAAGCGCGTCGGTGGCATTGGCCTCTCGGACCGCCTCTGGGACTCGGCTGCTCGTTTTCCGTGACGCGAAATTGGTGAGTTCACGAGAAACTTCCACCGCCGAACCAGGCCGCCGAGTTCGATCCTTGTCCAACAATCGCAGAATGAAATCAGAAAGTTCGTGCGTAATCTCACCGCGTAACTCCCTCGGATCAACCGGCGTATCGACCGCGAGCG
The DNA here is from genome assembly GCA_903823545.1 of uncultured Planctomycetaceae bacterium. Lineage (GTDB taxonomy): Bacteria > Planctomycetota > Planctomycetia > Planctomycetales > Planctomycetaceae > SXKJ01. The sequence continues at coordinate 2,726 of CAIJTL010000669.1, read as the reverse complement.
ACTTCAACACGGCGGTTGTCGTCTTCCCTTGAAACGGCTGCTCGCCAGTCGCCATGCGGTACAGGACGACTCCCAAACTGAACAAGTCCGTCCGAGCATCCACGACCTCCCCCGATGCCTGCTCCGGCGACATGTAAGCGGGAGTGCCAAGGATCACCCCGCTCCCCGTGAGCTGCGCATCCGCCTGCTCCAACCGCGCGAGGCCAAAGTCGAGAATCTTGACACGAGCGTAGCCCTGCCCATCGTAGCCCTGTCGCTCCGCGACAGGATTGCCGATCCCACTCACCACGTCGGTCGCTCCGGCGATGCTCGATGGTGCAACAACCTCTGTCCCGCCTCGGCTTCCCTGCCGCGGAGCGACTGGGCTACGTTCCAGCCACACATTCGCCGGCTTGATATCTCGGTGCAGCAGTCCCTGAGCGTGCGCCGCCGCGAGTCCATCTGCAATCTGCCCACCGATTCGCAGCACCTCGTCGATCGGCAATGTCCTTTCGCGATCCAAACAATCTTTCAGTGACTCACCATGAAACAACTCTTGAGCCATGAACGGCGTGCCGTTGTCCTCGCCGACCTGAAAGATCGTGACCACATTGTCATGCCGCACCGCCGCCGCCGCTTGAGCCTCCCGCAAGAACCGCTCCGCCGCATCCTTCTTCTTCGCGAACTCCGGCCGCAACACCTTGATCGCCACACGCCGCTTGAGCCGCACATCCTCCGCCAGAAACACAGCTCCCATCCCGCCATATCCCAGCAGATTGAGCAACCGAAACTCACCAAGCCGCCCTAACTCATCCGCAGACTGCGCGGGCCGTAGTGTCGGTAAGAATTCAGTCAGACTCTCACGAGTCGCTTGCGGCGATTGGGCTTTGCTGATTGGCGTTTGCTCAAGCTCCGCTTGCTGCAAACTTGATCGGGAATGCTGTCGCAGATTTGACTGCAATGCTTTCAGTAGCTGGGTGTCGTTTTTCGTGATTGGTGTCGCCGCTTGCTTCCGAATTGCATCCGCAATTGTGTCAGACGGATTCAATGCTCGCGTCTGTCGCTGACAGGATTCACAAGACAGAAGATGCCGCTCCAATCGTTCTGATTCGTCATCAGGCAATCGGCCAGACAAGAGGTATGCCAATTGAGCTGGCTCAGGACAATCGCTGGAAGCAGTCATGTCATCAATCCGGTTCAGTCATCGCCAATTCACATTGCCGCCTTACGCTCGGCTTGTGGGCGGAACATGACACTCGACCAACAACGGTCTGGCAAGCCCTGCCATCCGTCGAACATCGGGTGACCGAAGAAGATGCACATGAGGGTCGATTTTTCTTTGGCAGATCAAATCAAACAACCGCCCGGCAGCAACTCGCAACCGGACGGTTGTTTTGTGGTTGCGTACGAGGATTACTACCCCGCCCCCAACAAGGTATCGTTTCCGCCGCCGCTGAAGAGAACATCGTAACCATCCGATCGGCCCCCGAGCTGATAGCCATCAGGGCTGCCATGAATGCGATTCAATTGCGAGTTTCCGGCAGCGTTCGTGAAAGCCGTGAGGACTTCACCGTATCGTTGAGTCATGGCCTTTACTGGAGAAATGCCCTCGTAGCGGATCTCTCCGGAGCCGAGTCCGCTTCCATTGGAACTCCAATGGATACGGTGAAGGCCAGGGTTCCCAGCGACGTTGCTGAACGCAGTCAGAACACCACCGTTGTAGGCGAGCATCGCCGTGACTGGTGACACTCCTTGGTATTGGATCGGACCACCGCCCAAGTCGTAACCATTGCTGCTCCAGTGGACGCGGTGTTGGCCCACAGCACCCGCATTTGCGAACGCCGTCAACACCCCGCCGTTGTAAGCCAACATGGCGGTAACTGGGGACGAACCTTGGTAGCGAATCTCACCGCCTCCCAAATTGAATCCATTACTGCTCCAGTGGACCCGATGAAGTGATGGATTACCGGCGGCATTCGAGAACGCGGTCAAGACGCCACCTTGGTAAGCAATCATGGCGGTGACCGGCGAAATGCCTTCGTAAACGATCAAGCCACTCCCCAAGTTGAGGCCATCGGGACTCCAATGCACTCGATACAGATTCGGGTTGCCCCCGACGTTACTGAAAGCTGTGAGCACGCCACCGTTGTAAGACACCATCGCCGTGACAGGAGAGATTCCCTCGTAGACGATCGTGCCGGTCCCAAGATCCGTTCCTGCCCCATTGCGGTGAATTCGGTAAAGGCCAGGGTTGCCACCCACATTGCTAAAAGCGGTCAGAACATCACCGCGATATGTCGTCATTGCAGTGATTGGCGAAACTCCCTCATACCGGATGTCTCCCGAATCTCCGCCGCTGAGATAATCGTCCCCCAACCCACCTACCAGCGTGTCACTGCCAGCTTCACCCAGCAACTTGTCGTTACCGGCACCACCATCGAGGTAATCATCGCCCACGCCACCTTCGAGTGAATCCGCGCCGCTGCCTCCAAGCAACGTATCGTTTCCTTCGCAACCACTGAGTGTCACGGCACCGCTGAAGCTCCTGGCGTCTATAAGGTTCGCGAAGTAACCACCGGTTAAATTCGCACACTCAATTCCGCGAACTACGTCTGTGCCATTCCCTGTCAAACGAGAATTGCTCAGCGTCAGATTCCCGTCCGTCACTTCCGAAATCTGATCGACTCCCGAACCACCATCCAACGTGTCGTTGCCCGATTCGCCAATCAACAAGTCGTCGCCGTTTT
>CAIJTL010000668.1 GCA_903823545.1 uncultured Planctomycetaceae bacterium | reverse complement strand
GCCGAGCCACGGCAATTGAAATTGATCAATCACCTCAGCCGTTGACCAAGCTTTTTCATCAGCTTTGCCATCAATCGTGATCGCGCCTTCGGTGAAGCGGCACTCGTGCGGTTTGGGTGCGTCAGCATAAACCGTTGAGCTGACAAAAAGATGGAGGACAAAAAAATGAACCACAATTGATTGAATCGCACACCAACTCTGCTGTTGTTTGCCTGGCATCTTTTTGTCCTTCATCTTTTTGTCAGCTTCGCGAATGCCTCGCCCCGCTCCACATAATTTTGAAACCAGTCGTAACTCGCACATCCCGGTGAAAGTAGTACGACATCGCCTGACTCAGAAACTTGCAAGCTCCAGGCAACGGCTGGTTCGAGTGATTCAAAACAACGGCAAATCGGCCCCGCCAAATTTGCCTTACGAGCAGCCGTCTCGATCAACGCCGCCAGTTGCGGTCCTGTTTGTCCCAGCAAGGCGACCGCGCGACAGCGGCGAACGGCGGCGTCCGCAATCGCACTCAGATCAATTTGCTTGTCGTACCCGCCGGCCAACAGCACGATCGGCTCATCGAATGCCTGCACTGCTAAGACAGTCGCTTCGGGTGTTGTGCTCTTCGAGTCGTTGTAGCAACGTCGCCCGTTGATCTCCGCGACAAACTCCAAACGATGCGGCAAACCATTGAACGAACGGATGCCGCTCTCAATCGCTTCTGACGAGATGCCTGCCGCTTGCGCGACGGCGACTGCCGCTTGAGCGTTTTCGAGGTTGTGTGCTCCCGGTAATAGGAGCCACTTTGTCAGCGGCAAACTTCTGTCGGAAACGTCGCACGCATCAAACAGCACTCGCGTTGCTGTCGTCGGCCAGTTTGCGACTTCGCTTCGTCGGTTCAAGACGGCAACGCAATCGGGCGTCTGCCACCGCAACAAGTTTTGTTTCGCCTGCCGATAGGCCTCGATCGTCCCATGTCGGTCCAGATGATTCGGCGAGAAGTTCGTGACGACGGCGATCTCAGGTCGCGGCTGCAACGCGGCGAGGTCTTCCAACTGAAAGCTGCTCAATTCGAGGATCACCCAGTCCTCCGGCTGAATCTGCTGGACGACCGGAAGCAAGCTGACGCCAATATTTCCGCCGAGCCAACAGCGACCATGTTTGCACGCTGTGTTAGCGGCTGAGTCAGACTCAGCCGCTTGAAAGATCGCGTGAATCAACGCCGTGGTCGTGGACTTTCCGTTGCTTCCAGTGATGCCGATGACTCGACCGCGATTCCGTTCCCAAAAGAGATTCATCTCAGTCGTTAGTGGAACTCCGGCATTTTTTGCAACTCGCAGATACGGACTTTCTTTCGGAACTGCCGGGCTAACGACAATCAGGTCGGCCTCTTGGAAATCTGCCTCAGTGTGTCCTCCCAGATGCAACGTCACCGGCCACGCAGGATCAACTTGTGCCAATGAATCCTTAAGTCCCTCCGCTGACCTGAGATCCGTCACCAAAACGTTCGCACCTTGCTCAGCGAAAAAACGCACAACACCGATCCCACCACCAAAGCCACCCAGTCCCATGACAGTGACACGTTGATTTAGGAAGGATGGCGAACTTTTACGGGACAACATTGCGGATCACCGGCAGGCTGAAGGAACGAGCGAATTCGATTTAACGGTCGTAGTTGGCCTGCCGATATTCAGGGATAGTCGCGACCTACGCAATGCGTAGGGCGTGAAGCACGAGGACCGCACGGATTGCGGTCCCCACAACGGTTGCAAGATGACGATGCGATGACGTTGTGGCGAAAGCGGTTTAGCGTCTGATGATGACTCATCAGTGCGTGGTGGCTCGCAAGGAAGCGGGGATAATCATGAAGTTTGGACAGAGAACGAAGAAAGTGTTTGTCGGCATTGCGTGCTGGGGCGTGATGCTGCAAAGCACTCCAAGTTTTGCCGCGCCGCCGAAAGGTGCTGATACGACCGCTTCGATCAAGCTGAGCGATGTCAAACCGCGCGAGATGAAACCAGGCAGGGTTGTCCCCGCTGCTGTTTCACCACAAAGCGACGTGAAAGTTGCTCCCAAGAAAGCTGTCGCTCCGGCCGCGATTGATGTCGCGTTAGACAAAGAAGGAACTGTCTCCGGACAAGTTCTGGGAGCCGACAAGAAGGGGGTTCCGAACGTCCCCGTCTCGATCCGCCAAGGTAAAGACGAAGTGGCGAAGGCCATGACTGATAAAGACGGTCGCTTTGAGGCGAAGAACCTTAAAGGTGGCGTCTACATGATTACCTCCAGCAGCGGCTACGGACTGTTCCGCTTTTGGGCACCGAAGTCCGCTCCACCATCCGCACACGAAGAAGTGCTGCTGATGGAGAAGGCGGTCGTCGTGCGTGCTCAAGGCCCCAGCGATTCCGGCGAAGTGATGTACGACCAAAACGGTCAGCCTTATTGCCGAGTCCACGTCGTCGATGATGGCGCGATGGTCACCGATGACTCATGCCCGCCATGCGGAAGCAATGGCTGCTGTGGTCTCGACTGTTGCACAATTCTTTTACTCGGAGCAGCAGTGACGGCTGCAGTCCTAGCCGGGATTGCTCTTAGCGAGGATGACGACTGTCCTCCAGCCAGTCCGTAATGGCGAAACAAACTGCTTGTTCAAACGAGAAAGGCCACCCTAATCCGGGTGGCCTTTTTCGTTTTGATGTCAGAGGCAATCCGACAAGTCGGATTGTGAGCCGCAAGGTGCTAGTCGCGGGTTCTGGATACGTTGAATACCCGCGGCTAGCGCCTTGCGGCTCACTTCAGAAAAGCGTTCTCGGATAGCCTCTCACTCACCGTCAAACAAGCGAAGTGCTTGGCACGGGCTGTGCCTGCACACCAAGTCGTAAATCTTCATCAAAGTGGGCAGGCAAAAAAACTGTGGTAAAAAACAAGACCGGATGATGATCCGGCAGAAGAACAAACAGAGGCTCATCACCACACGACGATGAATGAGGCATTCACGCGACATGCCGCAGCGCGTCGATTGGGTTCATCGCTGCCGCTCGGCGAGCGGGATACAGGCCGAACATTACACCCACGGCGACCGAGATTCCGAACGCGACCGGAATCGACCACGGTAGGACGATTGGATCGACGGTTTGAACCGCTTCCGGAAGCGTTTTCATCGCTGCTGGAAAGAGATGCTTGATCGACCAGCGCAGTCCATCGACGAACGGGCCGCACGCGAAGCCGCCCACGATCCCGGTCAGGCCGCCGGTGACTGAAAGCAGAATTGTTTCGATGACGAATTGCCGAGTGATGTCGCGGCGACGTGCTCCCAGCGCGCGGCGAATACCGATTTCGCGAGTTCGTTCGGTGACGGTCGCCAGCATGATGTTCATGATCCCGATGCCCCCCACGAGCAACGAGATCGCGGCGATCAGTCCCATCATGGCCATGAACATCAACCGCGTGTTGCGAGCTTGTTCGAGCAATTCGGCTGGAACGGTGATTTGATAATCTTCATAGGAATGAGTCCGTTCGAGAGCCGCTCGCACTGCTTCGCCTGTGGCAACAGCATCGTTTTGATCTTTAAGCCGTAGGGTAATTTGCGAGAGGCTGCGGCCTCCATTATTGCCGGTCATCGCCACGTCCGGATAACGAACGAAAAACGTTTCTAGTGGCAGATAAAGG